>DONB01000222.1 GCA_003510325.1 Thiobacillus sp.
TGCACGCGCGGCTGCAACCGGTGCTGCACCGCTTCGACTACCCGGTGTATTTCGTGCGCCTGCCGATGCACGATCTGGCGCGCGTCGAATCGCGCTGGTTTTCGCTCAACCGCTTCAACCTGCTGAGTTTTCACGAAGCCGACCACGGCGACGGCGGCAACTGCCTGGACTGGGTTCAGGATCTGCTGGCCCAGCACGGCCTGATCGCCGACGGCGACATCTGGCTGACGACGTTTCCGCGCGTGTTCGGCTACGCCTTCAAGCCGGTCAGCTTCTGGCATTGCCATCGTCACGATGGCAGGCTGCTCGCGGTGCTGGCCGAGGTCAACAACACCTTCGGAGAGCGCCATGTCTACCTGCTACGCACCGGCGACCCGAATGCCACCCTCCATGCGGACAAGGNNGACAAGGTGTTCCACGTCTCGCCGTTCTTTCCGGTGCGCGGGCGCTACACCTTCGGGTTTCAGTCCAGCCCCGGTCTCTTCCGGGCCCGGATCGACTACGACGACGGCAGCGGCGAGGCCTTGCGCACCGCGTGGTGGGGGCTGCTCGAGCCGCTCACTGCACGGGCCTGCCTGCGTGCCTTTTTCGCCTATCCCCTGATGACCTGGAGCGTGATCGTGCGCATCCATCTCCACGCACTGCGCCTGTTCGCCAAGCGCGTGCCCTTCTTCCGCAAACCCCCGACGCCACTCAACGAGGTGACCGAATGAACACTGCGAGCCTCAGCACCACCCTGCTGCGCAACAACACCCCATGGTATGCCCGCCAGGTGATCCACCTGCTGCAGGAAATCGAGCACGGCTGCCTGCATCTGCGATTGCCCAGCGGCATGGAACTCACGGTCGGCCACGGCACGCCGAATGCCCATCTCAGCTTCAACACCTGGAATGCGTTTCGCGACGTGCTGAGCAAGGGCGACATCGGCTTTGCCGAGGGCTATATCTCGGGCGACTGGCACACCGCCGACCTGACCGGCGTGCTGACCCTGCTGGCCAACAACCGCAGCGCGCTCGACCAGGCCATCTACGGCCGCTGGTGGGGACGGCTGTACAGCCGCCTGCGCCACCTGATGAATGCCAACACGCCAGAAGGTTCGCGGCGCAACATCGCCAGCCACTACGACCTCGGCAACGACTTTTACGCGCTGTGGCTCGACCCCACGATGACGTATTCGAGCGCACGCTTCGACGGCGACACCACGCTGTCGCTACAGGACGCGCAAACCCGAAAGTATCAGCGCATGCTCGACCTGCTCGAGCTGCCCGCCGGCCAGTCGCTACTGGAGATCGGCTGCGGCTGGGGCGGCTTTGCCGAGCATGCTGCGCGCACCGCACAGCATCAGGTGCGCGGCATCACCCTGTCGCGCGAACAGCTCGACTACGCCCGCGCCCGCATCCGCCAGTCGAAGCTGCAGGACCTCTGCCGCTTCGATCTCCAGGATTACCGCGAGGAAGCGCGGCAGTACGACGGCATCGTCTCGATCGAGATGTTCGAGGCGGTGGGCGAGGCCTACTGGCCGGCCTACTTCGACACCCTGAAGCGCAGCCTCAAGGCCGGCGGCCGCGCGGTGGTGCAGACCATCCTCATCGACGATGCGCTGTTCGATCGCTACCGCACCGGTTCCGATTTCATCCAGCAGTATGTCTTTCCCGGCGGCATGCTGCCGTCCAGCCGCCGCTTCAGCGAGGAAGCGGCCGNNCCCGCGCCGGCCTCACCGTCACGGCCGAAGAGCATTTCGGCCTCGATTACGCCGAAACCCTCAAGCGCTGGCGGCTCGCCTTCCACGCCGAGGCCGAGGCGGTGCGCAGGATCGGCTTCGACGATCGCTTCATGCGCATCTGGCACTTCTATCTGGCGTATTGCGAGGCCGGCTTCCACGCCGGTTCGATCGACGTGGCGCAGTTCCGCCTCGAGCATGCGGCTTGAGCGCTTCTTCGCCGCGGCCTGCCTGTGGACGGCGTTGTCGGCGCACGCCAGTCCGCTGCCGCACCTCACGGATTACGCAACGGTTGGCAGCGGCACTCTACGCGTTTTCGGCCTGCGCATCTACGACGCCACCCTGTGGTCGCCCGGCGGCAACTGGGCACCCGACCAGCCGTTCGCGCTGGAATTGCGTTATGCGCGCAGCTTCGATGGCACCGCGATCGCGCGCCGCTCGGTCGAAGAGATGCGCGCCCAGCGCCCTTATCCCGCCGCCACGCTGGCGCGCTGGGAGGCACAGATGCGCGGCCTGTTCCCGGACGTGCAGGCCGGCGACCGCCTCACCGGCGTGCGCATCCCCGGCGAAGGCGCGGCGTTCTACAGCGGCACGCGCAAGCTCGGCCAGATCGACGACGAGGCCTTTGCCGATGCCTTCTTCGGCATCTGGCTTGCCCCGACCACCCGCGCGCCCGACCTGCGCGCGCGCCTGCTGAAGTCGCCATGACGCCGCTGCCGCGCGCGACGTTGTTCGCCTACGGCGGTCTNNGGGCCTGCCGCTGGCGTTTGCCGCGCTGCCGCTCTATGTCCATCTCGCGCCGTTCTACAGCGGCGTCATATCGCTCACCGCGCTGGGCGCCATCCTGCTCGCGCTGCGTTTTCTCGACGCCGCGATCGATCCCCTGCTCGGCGCGCTGTTCGACCGTTTTCCCCATCCGCGCACCCTGGTCGCGCTATCCCTTCCGTTGCTGGGGCTGGGCTGGGTGGGGGTTTTTACATTGCCCGAGACGCTGCCCGCCACGCTCTGGCTGATCGTGATGCTCACGCTGACCACGGTCGGCTACAGCCTCGCCACCGTGGTCCACAACACCTGGGGTGCACGCCTGTCGAGCGTGCCGCACGAGCGCACCCGGCTGTTCGCCGCACGCGAGGGNNCGGCGCTGCCGCTGATGCTGGCCGCGACGCTCGGCGACGGGCTGGCGCGGATGGGCTGGATCTTCCTGGCACTGCTCGCGGGGTTCGCCGCGATCACGCTGGTCGCCACCCCTGCAATGCGACATGGCCCGCGCGCGCCCGGCTTTCGCCAGTTGCTGCGCCCGCTCGCCAATCCGGCGTTTGCGCGCTTCGCCCCAGGCTATCTGCTGAACGGCGTCGCCGCTTCGCTGCCGGCCACGCTGGTGATCTTCTTCATCGACGACGTGCTGCAGCTCGCTGCCTACAGCGGGCTGTTTCTCGCCATCTATTTCCTGAGCGGCGCGCTCGGCCTGCCGCTGTGGGTGCGGCTGGCGAGACGCATCGGCACGCTCGACGCCTGGCTGGTGTCGATGGGGATCGCGATCGCCGCCTTCGTCGGTGCGTTCTGGCTCGACGCGGGACACCTCGCCGGCTACGCGCTGGTGTGCGCGGCGTCCGGCCTCGCGCTCGGCGCCGATCTCGCGCTGCCGCCGGCGCTGGTCGCAGACATGATCGACGCCGACCCCGCCCCGCAGCCCGGCGCGTATTACGGGCTGATGAGCTTCTTCGCCAAGCTCACGCTGGCGCTCGCCGCCGGCCTCGCGCTGCCGCTGCTCGCCGCATGGGGCTACGCGCCCGGCGGCACGGGCAACCTGTTCGCACTGTCGGCCACCTATGCCCTGCTGCCCTGTCTCATGAAACTCGGCGCGCTGGCCTGGTTCTGGCGGCTGCGCCGCATTCCCCACTCCGGAGTCGTCCCATGCTGAAAAAACCGCTCGCCATCCTCTGCACCGTGCTCGGCCTGTCGGGCTGCGCCGGCGTATCGCCCGAGATCTACCGCGACCAGACGCCCGTGCTCGACATCGCCACCTACTTCAATGGCCCGCTCACCGCGTGGGGCTATTTCGCCGACCGCTCGGGCGAGGTAAAGCGCCGCTTCACCGTGAACATGACCGGCACCTGGCAGGGCAACGAAGGGGTGCTCACCGAAAACTTCGCGTGGTCGGACGGCAGCACGTCTCAGCGCATCTGGCGCATCACCAAGCTCGACGCGCATCGCTACGTCGGTCGCGCCGATGATGTCAAAGGCGAAGCGGATGGCGTGGCCTACGGCAACGCGCTGCAATGGAAGTACACCCTGCTGCTGCCGGTCGACGGCAAGACCTACGAGGTCCGGTTCGACGACTGGATGTACTTGATGAACGACGCGGTGATGCTCAACAAGTCGGAGATGCGCAAGTTCGGCTTCAAGCTCGGCGAAGTCGTGATCGCATTCAGGAAGGGACCATGAGCCTCAATCCCAGGCTGACCGACTGGCGCACGCAGCGCGTGTGGCTGATCGGCGCCAGCTCCGGCATCGGCGAAGCCACCGCGAAATTGCTGATGCAGCGCGGCGCGCGGGTGGCGCTCACCAGCCGCAATCGCGATGCGCTCACGGCGCTCGCCGACGGCAACGCACAGGTTGCCGTAGCCGATGTCACCGACCGCGCCGGCCTGCAGGCCGCATTCGACGAAGTCCGCGCTGCCCTCGGTGAAATCGACGTGGCGATCATCAACGCCGGCACCCATCAGCCGGTGCGCGCCTGGGAACTCGATGCTGAAGCGGCCGAAAATCTGGTACAGGTAAACCTGGTCGGCGCGATCAATGCCGCTGCGCTGCTGGCACCCTATTTCGCACAGCGTGGCGGCGGCAGGATCGCCATCACCGCCAGCGTGGCCGGCTACGGCGGCCTGCCGAGCGGACTGGTGTATGGCGCCACCAAGGCCGCGCTGATCAACTTCGCCGAGACGCTCTACCTCGACCTTGCGCCCAGGGGGGTGGCGGTGCACCTCATCAATCCCGGCTTCGTCAAGACCCCGCTCACCGATCTGAACAACTTCAAAATGCCGGCGCTGATCGAAGCGGATGAAGCGGCACGCGAAATTCTTGCCGGCATCGAGCGCGGCGAATTCGAGATTCATTTTCCCAAGCGCTTCACCCGCGCCTTGAAGTGGCTGAACCTGCTGCCGTATCGTGCCTACTTTCCCCTCGTCCACCGCATCACCGGCCTATGAACGCCCTCGACGCCCTGTGCGACTACTTCGAACGGCTGGACGCCGGCAACCTGGCCGAGCTCGACGCGTATTACGCGCAGGATGCCTGGTTCAAGGATCCGTTCCATGAGGTCACCGGCGCCGCCGCCATCCGCGCCATCCTCAAGCACACCTTCGCCAAGCTGCCGGGCGCGCGCTTCCGCGTCACCCGCCGCTTTCCGAGTACCGATGGACACGCCGTCATCCTGTGGGAAATGAATTTCGTCATGCCGGTCACGCGTCAGCCCACCACCATCCGCGGCGCAACCCATCTCGAATTCGACCATACCGGCAAGGTGATCCGGCACCGCGACTACTGGGATGCCGCAGAAGAACTCTACGCCCGCCTGCCGCTGCTGAAGTGGCTGATGCGGGCGCTCGCCCGGCAGGCGGCTGCGCCGCTGTGAATCCGGCCGGACAAAGCAGAATGGCGACCCGAAGGCCGCCGTTCTGCTTTGCTCAACCGGCTGCCGCGGCTCAGTAGCTGGCTTCGTGCTCCTGCGGCATGCCGTCGGCTTCCCAGCGGGCGTAGCCGCCTTCCATGTTCAGCACGTTCCTGAAGCCCATCATCTGCAGCACGGCAGCAGCCATCGCGGAGCGCCCGCTGGTCGCGCAGTAGACGACGACCTGGCGGTCACGTGCCGCAGCCAGTTCAGGCAGGTGCTTGGGATAGGCGGTGTCGGCGGCCGCCTCGATGATGCCGCGCGGCACCAGGTGCGCGCCCTTGATGTGGCCGGCTTCGTATTCCCCGTGCTCGCGCACGTCGATCAGCAGCAGATCTTCCCCGGCGTTGAGCTTGTCGAGCAGGGCCTGCGGCGAAATTTCCCTGACGCAGGACTTGGCGGCGCGGACGAAGTCCATCAGGCCCATGGGCTGTTCGGGTTTGAAGGTGTCGTACATGAGGAATGCTCCAGGGGGGGGTCGAAAAAGGAGTCCGGCAAAAGCAGGATTATTCGTGCCGCAAGGCGTCGATCGGGTTGAGTCCTGCCGCGCGGCGCGCCGGGAAGAAGCCGAAGATCACGCCGATGGCGGCGGAAAAGAAGAAGGACAGCAGGTTGATGCCGGGGTCGAACAGGTAGGGCACGTTCATCAGGCCGGCGAGGAAGATGGAGGCTGCGGTGGCGATCGCGATGCCGATCAGTCCGCCCAGGCTCGACAGCACCACCGCCTCGATCAGGAACTGCAGCAGCACTTCGCGCTCCAGCGCGCCGATGGCCAGCCGGATGCCGATTTCACGGGTGCGCTCGGTCACCGACACCAGCATGATGTTCATGATGCCGATGCCGCCGACCAGCAGGCTCACGGCCGCCACCGCGGCGAGCAGCATGGTGAGGATCTTGGTGGTGCTGGTCAGCGTCTCGGCGATCTGCCGGGTGTCCATCACGCGGAAATCGTCGTCCTCGTTTTCGGCGATGTTGCGCCGCTCGCGCAGCAGCAGGGTGAGCTGCTGCTTGGTCGCGTCGATCGAGGCGCCTTCCTTCACCGAGACGGTCAGCCGGTTGATGTCCTGGCTGCCGGAGAGCCGCCGCTGCACGGTGCGCAAGGGCATCACCACGATGTCGTCCTGATCGGAGCCCATGGACGACTGACCCTTGGCCTTCAGGAGGCCGATCACTTCGCAGGCGAATTGCTTGATGCGGATTTCGCTGCCCACCGGGTTTTGCCGGCCGAACAGCTTGTCGCGCACCGATTCGCCGATCACGCACACCGCCTTGCCCGCCCGTTCCTCGGCCTCGGTGAAGCTGCGGCCGGCTGCGATTTCCCAGTTGCCCGCCTGGAAATACTCGTTGCTTGTGCCGGTGACCACGGTCGACCAGTTGCTGGCCTGGAACACGACCGTCGCTGACTTGCTCACCAGCGGCGCGACCAGTCTGGCGGCGGTGATCTGGTTGCGGATGGCCTCGACGTCGGCGCTCTTGAACGGAGGGGCCGCCTCGGCACCGGGGCCGAAGCGCTGGCCCGGCATCACGATCAGCAGGTTGCTGCCCATGCTGGAGATCTGGTCCGACACCGATTTCGTTGCGCCGTTGCCGAGCGTGACCATGGTAATGACGGCTGCGACGCCGATGACGATGCCGAGGATGGTCAGGAAGGAGCGCATCAGGTTGCGCCGGATCGAGCGCAGCGCGAGCTGCAGCGTGTTCCACAACATCAGGCGCCCTCCCCGTTGCGGCGGTCGCTGTCGACCTTGCCGTCGACGAAGCGGATGACACGCTTGGCATGGGCTGCCATGTCGGGTTCGTGGGTGACCATCAACACGGTGATGCCCTGGTCCCGGTTGAGCGCACTGATCAGGTCCATGATCTCCTCGCCGGTATGGGTGTCGAGGTTGCCGGTGGGCTCGTCGGCCAGCAGCAGNNAGTTGCGCCTGAGCAGCGCGCGCTCGTTGCGCGACAGCTGCTCGACCTGCACGCCCTCGAATTCGTAGCTGCCGCTGGTGGGCGTGTCGAGGCAGCCGAGGATGTTCATCGCGGTCGACTTGCCGGAGCCGCTCGGGCCCATGATGGCGACGAAATCGCCGGCGTCGATGGCGAGATCGATGCCCTTCAGCGCCTGGAACGCAGCCTGCCCGCTGCCGTAGGTCTTGGTGATGCCGGACAGCCGGATGAGGGCTGAATCGCTCATGGCTGCGCGCTCAGGGCCTCGGTGATCACCTGCATGCCGGCCTTGAGCGCCCCGCCGGTGACCTCGGTCACGCGGCCGTTGGTGGCGCCGGTCTGCACGTCGATGGCGACCGGCTGCCCCTCCTGCAGCACCCATACGCGCTGCGCGCCGCTGTTGCTGTCCGCCGGCCTGGGCTTTCGCGTCTGTCTCGGCATGCGCGGCATCAGGGCCCCCATCACGCTGCTGCCCGATTTCTTCTCGGCGGCATCGGTGGTCGCAGGGGTGAAGCGCAGCGCGGCATTCGGCACCAGCAGCGCGTTTTCGCGCGTCAGGGTGGTGATGTCGGCGGTGCCGGTCATGCCGGGGCGCAGGCTGAGGTCGTCGTTGGCGACCTCGAGCACGGTGAGGTAGGACACGACGCCTTCCGCTTCCTGTGCGCCATAGCCGACCCGGGTGATCACGGCGCTGTATTCTCGGCCAGGCCAGGCATCGACGCTGAAGGTCGCCTTTTGCCCTGCCTTGACCTGGCCGACGTCGGCTTCGTCGACGTCGACCTGCAGCTCCATCTTGGTCAGGTCCTCGGCCAGCTTGAACAGCACCGGCGCCTGGAACGAGGCGGCGACGGTCTGGCCCGGATCCACCTCGCGCGACAGCACCACGCCATTGATGGGCGAGCGGATGCTGGCCTTGCCGAGATTGGTCTCGTCGGATTGCAGCGTGGCCCGCGCCTGGGTCACGCTGGCGCGGACGCTAGCGACGTTGGCCTCGGCCCGCTTCAGATTGGCCTCGGCGCTGTCCATTTCGGTCCGCGACGGCACTTTGCCGCCGGACAGCTGCGACACCTGCCGGAAGCGCGACAGCGTGGCGCGCGCTTCCGCCACCGTCGCCTGCGCCTGCAGCACCTGTGCCTCGGCGGCAGCGAGGCTGGCGCGCGATTTCGCCACCGCATCCTGCAGCCTGGAAAGATCCAGCTGCGCCAGGATCTGGCCCTTCTTCACCTCGTAGTTGTCGTCGACGTAGACCTTGTCGACGATGCCGGAGAGTTCGCTGCCGACGTCCACCGTGTTGGTCGGCTGCAGGTTGCCGGTGGCGGAGACCCTGACCACCAGCGTGCCGAGTGCGGCCGCTTCGGTCGTGTAGCGCGGCGCAGCCTTGTCTTCGCCGGAACGCAGCAATAGCCAGGCCGCGACGGCAATCACGATCAGTGCGGCAGTCAGCCACAGCCAGCGTCCGGAAAACAGGCCGCCGGATTTGGTCGCGAGGAGTTGCTTCAGGGCGGGTCCCTGCTTGGCTTGCGAAGTGTTGGAATCGTTCATGGCGCGTCCTTGCTGACCGGGCGGGTTGCAGTTTGGGGCGACCAGCCGCCACCCAGTGCCTTGTACAAACGGATGAGCGCCAGCACGCCGTCGGCGCGGCTGCTGGCGAGGCTGTCCTCGGCGGACAGCACGCTGCGTTCGGTGTCGAGTACCGACTGGAAATCGATGAGCCCCGCGCTGTAGCGCTGCCGCGCGAGTTCGGCCGCGTTGCGCGCGGATTCGGCAGCGATCGCCAGCGCCTCGACGCGCTCGCGGTTGCGGGCCAGTGCCACCAGCGCGTTTTCCACCTCCTGCAGTGCGGTCAGAACGGCCTGTTCATAGCCCACCTGCGCCTGCTCGCGTACCGCGTCCTGAATCTCGACCTGGGCACGCAGGCGTCCGGCATTGAAGATGGGACTGGTGATGCCGGCAAGCAGCGACGAGGTGGCGCCGCCGCTGTTGCCGAGCGCGCCCAGCGTCAGCGCTTCGAGACCGATCGATCCCGAGAGCGTGAAGGATGGATAGCGCGCCGCTTCGGCCGCGCCCACGCGCGCGGTTTCCGCCGCCAGCTTGCGCTCGGCTGCGCGCACGTCGGGACGCTGGCGCAGGGTGTCGGCCGGGATGCCGACGGCGATCTGCGACGGCACGGTCGGCAGTTCGCCGGTTGCGGCGAGACGCGCATGCAGCGTGCCCGGCGCCCGGCCCAGCAGGATATCCAGGCGATGTTCCGATTCGGCAAGGCTGGTTTCAAGATCCGGGATCTGCGCCCGGGTCTGCTCGCGGTTGCTGCGTGCCTGCTCGACGTCCTGGCTGCTGACCAGTCCGGCCTGCGCGCGCCAGTCGGTAAGCTGCAGTGTCTCGGACTGGCTGGCGAGATTGGCACGGGCAATGCCGAGGCGGGTCTGCAGGGCACGCACCTCGACGTAGTTCAGCGCCACTTCGGACGCCAGCGACACCCGGGTGTTGTCCAGGTTCGCAACGCTCGATTCGAGGTCGGCCTCGGCCGCCTCGACCCCGCGCCGCACGCCGCCGAACACGTCGAGCTCCCAGCTGGCGTCGAAGCCGGCACTGAAGGCATTGCGCGCGTCGCCGCTGCCGGTCTCCTCGCTCGACTGGCTGCGGCGGGCGCTGCCCGAGGCGGTTNNGGGAAGCGCGCGGCGGCGGCCACGGTGCGGCGGGCACGCGCCTCGCGCAGTCTCGCCTGGGCGGTACGCAGATCGGGGCTGGCCTGCAGCGCTTCGGCGACCAGCTGGGACAGCAGCGGATCGTTCAGGCCTTGCCACCACTGGCTGAGATCGCCGGTCTCAGCGGCATATGTCACCGGGCGTGCGGTCGCATCGACCTGCTTCCAGCCGTCCGGCACATCTGGCGCAGCCAGGGTGTAATCGGGGCCGACTGCAACGCATCCTGCGAGGCCAAGACCGGCGAGGATGAGCAACAAGGGCGTAAAGAGGGGAAGGTTCATGGAAGGATGGGGTAATTCCGGAAATTGTATGCTGGCTTCGTGCGCGGGATTGTGTCGATTTGTTACCGGATTGCATCAAACGGCCGAACGACCCCGGGCACGCAGCGGTAATGCTACCCCACCGTTCTGACTGCGAAATCCGCCATGCATTCTGCTGGCGGCCAAAAAAGCGAGTCCACGTGCCCTGACTTCATGAAGCCGGGTGAAATCGAAGCTGGCATAATCAGAATTCCTTGCCCGATGCCGCGCTCACCATGAATCCCGACCGCACCTACGCCAGCCTGTCCGACACCTTCGCGCTCCATGAAGGCGAACTGATCGCCCTGCAAGTGCACGCGGCGCACGCGGCCACCCTTTCCGACACGCATTTCCAGGATACGCTGCGCGATGGAACGGTGGCGCCCAAGATGGTGGTGATACCCGCAGGGACTTTCGAATACGGCGCCGCACCGCAGGAAACCGCACCAACGCAGGACCGCCCGCGACGCGCGGCGCTGATCGAGCGCAGCTTCGCCATCGGCGCCTATCCGGTCACGACGGAGGAATTCGAAGCCTATGCCCGCGCCACCGGCTGGCAGCCGCGCGTGGAACTGGCATGGCTGAGCGGGCGCAAGCCGGTGATCAACGTGCGGCAAACCGAGGCGCGCGACTATTGCGACTGGCTTTCCGGTCAGACCGGTCAGCGTTATCGTCTGCCGACCGAGCAGGAATGGGAATATGCCTGCCGCGCCGGCACGGCGACCGCCTATCCGCAGGGCGACCGCATCGCCCCGGCCGACGCGCTGTACAACACGAGCCAGGGCTACGATGCGGCGCGACCCAAGCGCCCGCGCCTGCTGCCGCGCTGCTTTATCCGCTGCGGCGCGATGGAGGTCGGCAGGCTGCGCCCCAACCGCTGGGGCCTCCACGACATGCCGGGCAACGTGTGGGAGTTCACCGCCAGCCCGTGGACCCGCGACCACGCCAGCCTGCCCGAGCGCCCTTTGCCCGGCAGGCAGCAGGCCGTCGTGACCAAGGGCGGCTCCTGGTTCGATGGGCCCGAGGACTGTCGATCCGCCGCGCGCCGACGCCGCCTGGAAAACGAACTGGACATCAATCTGGGGTTTCGCGTGGTGCGCGAGGTCTGAACACCGCTGCGCCCGACGAGCCGATTTTGCCGGGGTGGATCAAGATTCTCTGCAAAATACCCGATGAGTGACTGGTTAGGAACATGACCATGTCCGACCTGCCTGTCGAAACCGATTTTTTCATCGCCGAGCTCGACGCCGCCGTCGAAGCGCACATGAACTTGACGCGTCGAATCGTCCGCTGCGCCGTGCTGCGGTCGACGCCCGGCGAGGATGTGCTCGACCCGCTGGCGCACACCCTGTGCCATTTCGGCGCCTGGTTCCTGAACAACCGGGCGCAATTCAAGGCGCTCGAGCCTGAAGCGACAGAGCGTGTGGAGGCGGTGCATCAGGCCATGCACGATGCCATCCGCACCATTTGCAGCGACGTCCTGGCAGGCCGCACCGGCCGCAGCGAGGATCTCGACAAGTTCGAGGC
Source organism: Thiobacillus sp. (assembly GCA_003510325.1). Taxonomy (GTDB): domain Bacteria; phylum Pseudomonadota; class Gammaproteobacteria; order Burkholderiales; family Thiobacillaceae; genus Thiobacillus. The sequence continues at coordinate 11,857 of DONB01000222.1, forward strand.
CTCGCAGGCCGAGCTGATCAGCCTGCTGGCCAGCTTCAAGACGCTGATCCTGTCGAACGCGGTGCGCATCGATCCGCTGACCGGACTGCCCCTGCGCTACAACGTCGAGAACGACTTCGCCCTGTACCAGAAGGAAGCCCGCCGCAATCGCAGCCTGCTGTATGTGGTGATGATCGACGTGGATCATTTCAAGCCGATCAACGACACCTACGGGCATCAGGTGGGCGACCTGGTGTTGCGCCACGTCGCCAATACGCTGAAGCAGGGCTTGCGCGGCGACGAGCCGCTGTATCGGTTCGGGGGAGAGGAATTTCTCTGGCTGCTGAAATGCAAGTCCGCCGAAGAGGCCCGGAAATCCGCACGCCGCATTCTGGCGTCCGTCGGCACCACCCCGGTGCCGATCGACGACGACGAAACCCTGCGGCTGACCATCACCATGGGACTGGCGCTGGCCGGCGAGAGGGAAGACCTGTCGAGCGCCATCAACAGCGCCGACATGGCGCTGTACGAAGGCAAGCAAAGCGGGCGCAACCGCTACGTCATCGCCGAGCCCTGAGGCACTTCACTGCACCCTGCTTCAGAGCGCCAGTTCTTCCTTCGACTGCAGGATCGCCTGCGCCAGACGCAAACCGCTTTCCCACGCGCGTTCGACACCGACCCCGGCGATGCCGTCGCCGATCAGCGCGACCCGATTCTCGCGGTCGCCGACCCAGAAACCGCCGACCGGGTTTTCCGGACGCGCATAGCGCCACAAGTGAGACGCCTCGATCTCCACCGGCCACGGCAGCCCCAGCAGGCCCATCAGCGCCGAAGCTGCACGGTTGCTGGCTTCCATCTCGGAGGCTTCGAGATAGGTTTCGCTGAATTCGTGCGTGGCATAGACCGACCACAGGCCGGGCCCGCCGGATGGCTGACGCACCGCGAGATTCAGCAGGTGGTCGTCGAACTTGATGACGTCGGCCGCCGGACCGCCATCCCAGCGCATCAGGAAGGACCAGATCGGGCGGTAGCGCACCTCGGCCAGGCGCTCACGCAGCAGCGGCAGTGCGTCGAGCATGGGAATGGCCTGCGGCGCCGGCACGCTGCAGATCACGCAGTCGAAATCACCCAGTTCGCGGCCGTCGTCCAGCACCAGGGTGCGCGGCTTCAAGGCGGCGACGCGGTGGCCGGTGTGCAGGCGCGCGCTGCCGAGGAGCTTCCGCACCAGTTGCGAGGGCTCGATGGTCGGGCAGTAGTGATTCTGCAGTTGCGCCTCGGCCCATGAAATGGTGGCACGGCCCTGCCAGATGTTGCCGCGCACCGCCGACACCCAGCCCTGGCGCACCCAGTCGCGCAACTGGCTGCGGAAGGGATCGCGCTTGGCCGAAACGAAGGGCGTGCCGAGCGTGGCCCAGCCCTGCTCGAAACGGCGGGTCGACAGGCGTCCGCCCGCGCCGCGCGCCTTGTCGAACACGTCCACCTCCCATCCCGCCGCGGCGAGCGTGCCTGCGCAACTGGCGCCGGCGATGCCCGCGCCTACGATCCCTGCCCTGAGTTTTGTCATACGTCCCTACCTTGTGTCTGTCGATGAAACGGCGTGCGTCGTTGCATCGCCCGATACAGCCCAACTCTATCAGCAAATTCTTAATTGCCGATACAAAGACCCTGCTTCGCCCGATGGCGTTGCGTCAGGCGAACGTCCTGTGCATGGCGACGTGCGGAATGCCGGCCTCTTCGTAGGCGGGTCCGTCGGCGACGAAGCCCGCTCGCGAATAAAAGGCGGCGGCGTGGATCTGCGCGCTGAGCCGCAGCGTCGCATGGCCGCGCGCACGGGCGGCGGACATCGCCGCGTCCAGCAGCGCCCGGCCGACACCGTGCCCGCGCCAGGCCGGCAGCACCGCCATGCGGCCGATATGGCCGTCGGGCAGCAGGCGGGCGCAACCGATCGGCGTGCCGTCCTTCGCCAGCACAAGGAAATGCACCGAGACCGCATCGTGCTCGTCCCATTCCATCGCCTCGGGCACGCCCTGCTCGTCGATGAACACCGCGCGCCGCACCGCCGCGAGGCGCGCGGCGTCGCGCGCCCAGTCGGTCTCGACGAGGCTGTATGCCCGCTCAGGCATGCGCGAAGCGGCGTGCCGCGCGATGGCCGCGTGGCGCCTGCACGCCGCGCAGCGCCCACAGCCCGAGGACGAAATAGCTGCCAGTGATCAGCAGGGACTGGCGATGGTCGCCCTGGGTGATCCAGCTGGCCGCGCCGTAGGTCAGCGGTCCGAGGATGGACGCCAGCTTCACCGCCAGCCCCCACAGTCCGAAGAACTCGGCCTGCTGGGCCGGCGGCGCGAGCAGGCCGACCATCGCGCGGCCCGCCGACTGCGACGCGCCCATGCACAGTCCGGCCAGGTTGGCGGCGATCCAGAACATGCGCTCGTCGGGCGCCGCCCATGCCAGCAGCACCATCGCAATCCAGCCGACGAGCGTCAGCGCAATCGACCGTACATGACCGATGCGGTCCTGCACGTGACCGAATGCGAAAGCGCCGAGTGCCGCGGTGATATTGACCACCAGCACCAGCTGGATCGTCTGCCGGGTATCGAAACGGAACACCTCGCTGGCGTAGATTGCCGCCAGCGTGATGACCGCCTGGATGCCGGCCTGGTAGAGCACGGTACAGACCAGAAATCGCTTCAGATCGGGCAGACGCTCAAGATGGCCCAGCGTATGGCGCACCTGTGCCCACGCGCTTTTCGAAGTACGACCGGGCTGCGGCACGGCACGTTCGCGCAGCATCAGGAGCGTCGGCAGGCTCGCCAGCAGAAAGATCCCGGCAGTTAGGAGCATCGCCACCGGCACGAAGTCGGCGGCGCCCTGCCCTGCGTCCTGCGTCCAGCTGATGTATGCCAGGCTGGCACCGAGCGACACCAGCCCGCCGATGTAGCCCAGCGCCCAGCCCCAGCCCGATACGCGGCCGAGCGCACGCGGCCGCGCGAGTTCGGGGAGAAACGCAGCAATCAGGTTTTCCCCGGTGCCGAAGAAATAGTTGGAGAGCACAAGCGCCGCGATCGCCAGCAGCAGCGCGCCTGGCGCAGCGAAATAGAGTGCCGCGGTGAAGCCGACGCAGCCCAGCGTGGTCAGCCACAGCAGGCGCTTCTTGCTGGCGTGGGTGTCGGCCCAGGCGCCGATCAGCGGTGCCGTCAGCATCACCAGCGCGTAGGACACCGAGAGCGCCAGCGTCCATGCGAAGGTCGCCCACGGCGCGTTGCCGGCGACGACCCCGACGAAGTAGGCGCTGAACACCGCGGTGATGACGACGGTGGTGTAGCCCGAATTGGCGAAGTCGTACATCGCCCACGCCCACAGCTCACGCTTGCGCACGCCCGGCTGCAGCAGGCCTGCCCTGATCCGGGCCGAAGGACGGCCGTCCATCAGGCGGTCTCGTCCTCGGCCTGCTGCTGCAATGCCCACATGTGGGCGTACACGCCATTCTGGGCCAGCAGCTCAGGGTGACGGCCGCGCTCGACGATGCGGCCGCCTTCCATGACCAGGATCTCGTCGGCCTCGACCACGGTGGAAAGACGGTGCGCGATGATGAGGCTGGTACGGCTCTTGGCGATTTCAAGCAGCTCGGCCTGGATGGCCTTTTCGGTCTTGGTGTCGAGCGCCGAGGTGGCCTCGTCGAGAATGAGGATGGCCGGATTCTTCAGCAGCGTGCGTGCAATCGCGACGCGCTGTTTTTCGCCACCCGACAGTTTCAACCCGCGTTCGCCCACCACCGTATCCCAGCCCTGCGGCAGGGTTTCGATGAAATGCAGGATGTGCGCGGCGCGTGCCGCCTCGATCACTTCTCCCCGCGTCGCGTCCGGACGACCGTAGGCGATGTTGTAGTAGATGCTGTCATTGAACAGCACGGTGTCCTGCGGCACCACGCCGATGGCGGCACGCAGGGAATCCTGGGTGACGTGGCGGATGTCCTGACCGTCGACGCGGATGCTGCCGGCGCCGACGTCGTAGAAGCGGAACAGCAGCCGCGCCAGCGTCGACTTGCCGGCGCCGCTCGAACCCACTGCCGCCACCGTCCTGCCGGCCGGGATGGTGAAGCTGACGTCGTGCAGGATGGGGCGATCGGGGTTGTAAGCAAAGCTCACGTGCTCGAACTTCACTGCGCCGGCCACCACGTCGAGCTCGCGCGCGTCGGGCTTGTCCTCGACTTCGCGCGGCCGCTGCATCAGCGCGAACATGCGTTCGACGTCGGTGATCGATTCCTTGATCTGGCGGTACATCACGCCGAGAAAGCTCAGCGGCTGGAACATCTGCAGCAGGAAGGCGTTGACCATCACCAGGTCGCCCAGCGTCAGCGTGCCGTCGACCACGCCGGCGGCGGCGCGCAGCACCATCAGGGTCACGCCGATGGCGATGACGCCGGCCTGGGCGGCGTTCAGCATCCCCAACGAGCGCTGCGACTTCAGCGCCATGTCCTCCCATTCGATGAGGCTCTTGTCGTAGCGCTGCGCTTCGTACTTCTCGTTGCCGAAGTACTTTACCGTCTCGTAGTTCAACAGGCTGTCAATGGCGCGGCCGTAGGCTTCGGAGTCGAGCGTGTTGGCGCGGCGCACGAACTGGGTGCGCCACTCGGTGATGGTGACGGTGAATCCGATGTAGGCCGCCAGCGTGACCAGCGTCAGCACGCCGAACACCCAGTCGAGCTTGACGAACAGGATGCCCGCGACCATCAGGATTTCCAGCACCGTCGGCGTAATGCGAAACAGCAGGTAGCCGACNNACGCCGGTCTGCCGCTCGAGGTGGAAGCGCAGCGACAGCGCATGCAGGTGCTTGAAAACCGCCATGCTGATGCGGCGCATCGCGCGCTGCGTGACCTTGGCGAAAATTACGTCGCGCAGGTCGGAGAAGGTTGTGCTGGCGAAACGCAGCAAGCCGTAGCCGAGAATGAGCGCGAGCGGCACCACCAGTTCGGGGCGCGGCTGGTCGAGCGCATCGATGATCTCCTTCAGAACCAGCGGCACCGCCACCGAGGCCAGCTTGGCGCCCACCAGCAGCGCCAGCGCCAGCAAGACGCGACCACGAAATTCCCACAAGTAGGGAAACAGTCGGCCCAGGGAGCGCAAGCTGGCTTCGCCCGGCGGCGGGGGCGCTGTATGGGAATGAACGGCGGGATGCATCAGGTCGGGTAGAATCTCGTCTTTGTTTTTCCCGATTTTACGTCCACGCGAGGCCGATGCCGACGTGGACGACTTATTTAATGAAGCGCCACGATCAATCGACCCTCTACGGCATCCCCAACTGCACCACTGTGAAGAAGGCGCGCGCCTGGCTCGCAGATCACGGCCACGACGTGCCCTTCCACGATTTCAAGAAACTGGGCGTCGACGCGACCTGGCTGAAGCGGGTCTGCACACAGGTGGATTGGCAGGCACTGCTCAACACGCGCGGCACCACCTGGCGCAAGCTGACGGACGCGGAGAAGGCCGCCGCCGGCAACGAAGCCGGTGCGATCGCCCTGATGATGGCCCAGCCCAGCGTGATCAAGCGGCCCGTGCTGGAGCACGACGGCCGCTACCACCTCGGCTTTGCCGAAGAACAATACCAAGCCCTATTCGGAGCCTGACCCGCATGGCCTATGAGACCCTTGAGGATGCAATCCTCGCCAACGAGACCGTGGCCCTTGCGGTCGACCTGCTCAAGCGCCGCTCGCTGACGCCCGACGACGCCGGCTGCCACGACCTCATCGCCGCCCGTCTGGCGCCACTCGGCTTCCACATCGAGCGCCACTGCCACAACGGCGTCGACAACCTGTGGGCGCGCAAGGGCACAACGTCCCCGGTGGTCTGCTTCGCCGGCCACACCGACGTGGTGCCGACCGGGCCGCTCGACCAGTGGCTGTCCGATCCTTTCGTCCCGACGCTGCGCGACGGCAAGCTGTACGCGCGCGGCGCCGCCGACATGAAAACCTCGGACGCGGCCTTCGTCACCGCCACCGAGCGCTTTCTCGCCGCGCATCCCGACCACTCAGGGTCGATTGCCTTCCTGCTCACCTCGGATGAGGAGGGGCCGGCCACCGACGGCACGGTGAAAGTCGTCGAGGCGCTGAAGGCACGCAATGAACTGCTCGACTATTGCATCGTCGGCGAACCCACCAGCGCTGCCGAATTCGGCGACACCATCAAGAACGGCCGCCGCGGCTCATTGTCCGGCACGCTCCGCGTGAAGGGTGTGCAGGGCCACATTGCCTACCCGCATCTCGCCAAGAATCCGATCCATCTTGCCGCGCCCGCGATTGCCGAACTCGCCGACACCATGTGGGACGAGGGCAATGCCTGGTTCCCGCCGACCACCTGGCAGATATCAAACATCCACGGCGGAACGGGTGCGACCAACGTCATCCCCGGCGTGGTCGAGATCCAGTTCAACTTCCGCTACTCGACGGCCAGCACCGCCGAAGGCCTGATGGATGCGACGAACGAAATTCTCGACAGCCACGGCCTCGATTACGACATCGACTGGAATCTGTCGGGCAAGCCTTTCCTCACCCCACGCGGCCCGCTGTGCGACCGGCTGTCCGAGGCGATCCGCGAAGTCACCGGACTCACGCCCGAGCTGTCCACCAGCGGCGGCACCTCGGACGGCCGCTTCATCGCCGACATCTGCCGCGAAGTGGTCGAGTTCGGACCGTTGAACAGCAGCATCCACAAGTTGAACGAACACGTGGTAATGGAAAACATCGAGCAGCTGGCGGCGGTTTACCAGAAGACGCTGGAAAAGCTGCTAGGGTAATTAACGTGTTTTGTCCGCGATGGACGCGAAGTAAAACCCTAATCAGCCAGCACCCAAGTGGATGCCAATTGAAATCAGGCGCTTTGCTTTCTTCGCAGATAGCATTTTTGGATTGAGATGAAACATTTCGACGACACCGAATCCCTGATCACCGTGCGCGACTGGCTGCGCTTCGCGGTGTCGCGCTTCAACGAAGCCAAGCTGTTTTTCGGCCACGGCTCGGACAACGCGTTCGACGAGGCGGCCTATCTGATCCTGCACACGCTGCATCTGCCGCTCGACCGGCTGGNNTATTTCCTCGACGCCAGCCTGACGCACGGCGAGTCCGAGGAAGTGCAGGGGGTGATCGAGCGCCGGGTGCGCGAGCGCATCCCTGCCGCCTATCTTACGCACGAAGCCTGGCTGGGTGAACACCGGTTCTATGTCGACGAGCGCGTGATCGTGCCGCGCTCCTTCATCGCCGAACTGCTGCACGAGCAACTGGCGCCGTGGGTGGACACGCCGGATGAGGTGATGCACGCACTCGACCTGTGCACCGGATCGGGCTGCCTCGCCATACTCGCGGCGCTAGCCTTTCCCAATGCCGAGGTCGATGCGGTCGACCTTTCAAGGGATGCGCTCGACGTCGCGGCCAGGAACATTGCCGATTATGGTCTCGCGGATCGCATCGAACTGCTCGAATCGGATCTTTTCGCGGCGCTGGGCGGCCGCACCTACGATGTCATCCTCAGCAACCCGCCCTATGTGAACGCCGAATCGGTGGCCGCGCTGCCACCCGAATACCAGGCCGAACCGGCACTGGCACTTGGGTCGGGGGAAGATGGCCTGGATGCCACGCGGCAGATTCTCGCGGCGGCAAAGGCGCATCTCAATCCCGGCGGCCTGCTGGTGGTGGAGATCGGCCACAACCGCGATGCCCTCGAAGCCGCCTACCCCGCCCAGCCCTTCACCTGGCTCGACACCGAAGGCGGCGACCAGTTCGTCTTCATGCTGCGGCGCGAAGACCTGCCGTAACCGGCTAGGCGGTGCCGGCCAGGAGCGGCTGGCCGAGCATGGCCGCCAGGGCATCCGCCGGCAGTGGCCGGCTCATCAAATAGCCTTGCCCGAATTCGCAGCCATGCTCGCGTAGAAAATCGTACTGCGCCTGGGTTTCGATCCCCTCTGCCACCACCTCCAGCTCCAGGCCTTTTGCCAGCGCCAGAATCGTGGTGACGATCTGGGTGTCGCCCGCCTGCCCCGGAATTTTGCTGACGAACGACTGGTCGATCTTGANNGCCGGTGCCGAAGTCGTCGAGCGACAGCCGCACGCCCAGTTCGCGCAAACTGTCGAGGCTGCTTCGGACTTCCTCGTTCATGATCAGCATCACGTTCTCGGTGATCTCGAGCTCGAGAAATTCCGGCGCCAGGCCGGTGCGTGACAGCGCCTGCTCGACCGATTTCACCAGGCGTCGTCCCTCGAACTGGCGCGTGGACACGTTCACCGCCAGCGTCATCCCTTCCGCCTGGCCACGCTTCTGCCAGTCGCGCAACTGGGCGCATCCGGCTTCCAGCACCCATTCGCCGAGCGGAACGATCAGACCGGTATCCTCGGCAGCGGAAATGAAGGCACCCGGCATCACCAGACCGCGATCGGGGTCGTCCCAACGCAGCAGGGCCTCGACCCCGACGATGCGCCGGCTGCCCAGTTCCACGACCGGCTGGTAATGCAACAGCAGCTCCTCGCGCTCCAGTGCCTGGCGCAAGCGGGTATCGAGTGTCAGCCGTTCTACCACGCGCGCGGTCTGCTGGGCATGGTAGAACAGGTAACGGTTGCCGCCCTGTTCCTTGGCGGTGAAGCAGGCCGCGTCGGCCTGCGACAGCAGCTGCGCATAGTCGGCCTGGCCCGGCAGGAAGGTGACCAGGCCGGCGCTGGCGGTGGTGCCCAGCATCTGGCCGTCCCAGCCGCAGCGGTAGCCTTCGATGGCGCGCAGCAGCGCGCGCACGCGGTCTTCGGCCACCATCGGCGTGCAGTTGCGCAGCAGCAGCGCGAACTCGTCGCCGCCGGTGCGCGCCAGCAGGTCCTCGGGGTGGCGGTGCGCTTCGATCACGCCGGCCACGCCGCGGATGAGTTCATCGCCGGCGGCGTGGCTGGCGGTG
>DONB01000200.1 GCA_003510325.1 Thiobacillus sp.
CGTGTCGGCCTCGCCGATTCCGGGGCCGGAGGTCATGCCGGCCAACAGCTCGGCCAGGTGATAGACCCGCACCGTGCTGTCCATGCGCCTGAGCCGGCCGGCGATGTTCATCAGGCAGCCGAGGTCGCCGGAGACCAGCACGTCAGCGCCGCTGGCGATCACCGCTTCAACCTTGTCGGTCACCATCCGCGCCGAGATGTCTGGGTACTTCACGCAGAAGGTGCCGCCGAAGCCGCAGCAGGTTTCCGCCTCCTTCAATTCCACGGATTCGACGCCCGCCAGCTTGCCCAGCAGCGCGCGCGGCGCCGCATGGATGCCCAGTTCGCGCCGCGCGGAGCAGGAATCGTGCATCGCGACCTTGCCGCTGAACGGCGCGTCGACGACGGGTTCGCCGCCCGATTCGGCGAGGAAGGCGGACAGCTCGCGTGTGCATGCTGCCAGGGCCTGAGCCCGGGCCAGCGTTTCCGGCTCGTCGCGGAACAGTTCGGGATAGTGCTTGACCAGCATGCCGGCGCAGGAGCCGGAAGGCACGACGACGTGATCGAAGCCGTCGAAGGCCGCGATGACCTGGCGCGCGATCGCACGCGCGGTCTCGAAGTCGCCGTTGTTGTAGGCGGGCTGGCCACAGCAGGTCTGCTCGGGCGGCACCACCACCTCGGCGCCCAGGCGCTCCAGCAGGCGAACCGCAGCGAAGCCGACGCTGGGACGGAACAGGTCGACGAGACAGGTGACGAACAGGGCGACGCGCATGGGGGTTCGGGAGAGTCGGTGCGCCTGGTTGAGTGGTTGACAGGGCGGGCTCGATGTTCTGCTCGGCCGGCCGGGACGGCTTCAGTATAGGCAAGCCGATCGGAACGCGGTGGATGACGCGCGGAGTCAGGCCGCCATCAAGCGCTGCGCCGCGCGCGCCAGGGGAGCGGGCAGGCGGTGCAGCACGGTGTCGGGATCGATGGCATCCAGCAGGTTCTTGACGATGAGGCCGAGCTCGGTGTCGCCTTCGCTCACCAGGCGGCGGCTGAAGAAGAGGGTGTCGGGGTCTTCGCGGCGGGCGAGCAGCAGCAGGAAATCGCGGGCGGTGGCGCTGATGGCGAGATCGGGCGCGCCGCTGTCGGCTGCGAATCCGCGCGGGGTGACGGTGAAACAGAGGCTGAGACCGAGGTCCTTGACGCGGATGGCGTAGCGTCGGCCGACCAGCGCCTGCCAGTCGAAGGGTTGGAGCGCGGGCCACAGCAGGCGGTTGGCCACGATGGAAAACACCGTGCTGGGCGGGGAAAGCGGAAGCCGCGCAACCACGCGGGCCAGTTGCGGCGGAAAGGCAGGATTCAGCATGGCGGCTCCCTTCCGGCGAGAGGCGGCTGGCGCACGGCGTCGGCCCAGTTGTTGGGAGTTTCATACAGGCGCACCCGCTGCAGCCGAAGCTGGTTGGCGTAGGTGTCGACATAGGCGGCGTCGAGGATGCGGAAGGCTTCGTCCGCAAGGTTTTCCGCGGTGGGCACCACCGGCAGCACCACGGTCTTGTGATCGGGCAGCGTGGCGAGGAAGTCCATCACGGCAGCGTCGCCCTGATACACCAGGAAGGCATGGTCCCAGCGGTCGACCAGCACGTCCTTGGCGATGCGCTTCACGTCGGAAAAATCCATGACCATGCCTTGTTCCGAAGCGCCTTCGGTGCGGATGATGTCGCCGGACAGGGTGATTTCAATGGCGTAGCGGTGGCCGTGCAGGTGGCGGCACTGGCTGGCGTGGTTGGGAATGCGGTGGCCGGCGTCGAATTCCAGTCTGCGTGTGATCAGCATGTCAGACGTGTTTCTCTGAGATGTGCATTAGTCCGGCGTGTTCGAGGCCGGCGCGGCCATGCCAGTAGCCGTCGACCGGCGGGCCGGGCATGAAGCGCGTCAGCGTGGCCGGGGCGGGCACCTCACCTGCCAGCGCCGCCGCAAAGGCTTCGACCACGCGCCCCAGGTGGCGCGACTGCGGCGACAGGCGCAGGCTGGCAACCCCGAGACCGCGCAGGGCGGGCAACTCGCCGACCAGGCTATACACGCCGGCGGACTGGGTCTGGATGCCGTTCAGCGTGAGGAAGGGCGCGCCTTCGCGGGTGGACAGCGGCAATCCGTCCGGGTGGTCGAGGCAGCGGAACTGGCAGTCGTCCTTGGGCAGATTGTAGTGCCGCGCGGTGAAGCAACGTGCGGAATAGGCGAGCGGCAGTTTGCCGTAGGCGAACACTTCGGTTTCCATGCCGGTCGGCGCGCGTTCGAGCAGCGCGGCCAGGGTGGCATGCGACATTTCCACCGGCGGCAGCCAGCGCTGTGCGCCCAGCGCGGCCAGCACGTCGAGCGTCTCGGGGTTGTAGACATTGAGCGTGGGGCCGGCGACGAAGGCCACGCCGGCCTCGGACAGCAGGCGCACCGCGCCCCACTCGTTGGCCTCGACCCTGAAACGGCTATCGGACACGATGCGGCGCAGCGTCTTGAGGTCGGACTCGGATTCGATCAGCGTCTGGCTGGACAGCACCACCTCCTTGCCGGCGGCGGCGAGCTGTTCCGCCAGTTCCAGCCAGTCGGGCAGGCGCAGCAGGTGGCGGCGCGAACAGACGCTCTCGCCCATGTACACCCGCGCCACCGGCCAGCGTTTCGCCTCGTCGTAGAAGGCGATGACGTCGTCGCGCGACCAGTAGTAGAGGAGGGGGCCGAGGCTCAAATTCATTTCAAGATGCAAGATTCAAGGTACAAGATTCAAGGGAAAAGCAGCGGGCGCCTTGCCGATCATTTCCATGGCCGGTGGTAGGCGCCGAGCGTGTGGCTCTGGCCTTCGGATAATTTGTTCAGTTCGGCCTGCCAGGTGGGTGTGGGCTTGAAGGCGTCGGCGTTTTTCTTCACTGCGTCGATGGCGGCGCGCCATACTTTCGTCACCTGCGCGACATAGGCGGGGCTGCGCTGGCGGCCTTCGATCTTGATCGCGGCGATGCCGATCTTCAGCATCTCGGGCAGGAGGCCGAGGGTGTTGAGGCTGGTGGGTTCCTCGATGGCGTAATAGGTTTCGCCGCCGACCTCGAAGCGGCCCTTGCACAGCGTCGGGTAGCCGGCCTTCTCGTTCTTGCCGTAGCGGTCGAGCAGCACGCCGTTGAGGCGCGACTCCAGACCGGTTGGCGTTTCCTTCCATTGCACGGCCTTGGCCGGCGAGCACACGCCCGCCGAGTTGGGCGATTCGCCGGTGCAGTAGGAGGAGAGCAGGCAGCGTCCCTCGACCATCACGCACAGGCCGCCGAAGCCGAACAGCTCGATCTCGACGCCGGTGTGCTTCACCACGTCTTCCACCTGTGGCAGCGACAGCACGCGCGGCAGCACGGCGCGCTGGATGCCGAAATGCTCGCGGTAGAAATTCACCGCCTCGTAGCTGGTGGCCGAACCCTGCACCGAGAG
>DONB01000023.1 GCA_003510325.1 Thiobacillus sp.
CGGCGGCTTCGAGCCCGGCATGACACAAAAGCCCACCCGCGACGCGATCGAGAACGAAGCGTCGAACGGCCTGAAGAACGAGGCCTACACCATCGCGATGGCGCGCACGCCCAATCCCAACTCGGCGACCGCGCAGTTCTTCATCAACGTNNATCAAGAAGGTGAAGACCGGCAACCGCGCCGGACATCAGGACGTGCCGCTGGAAGACGTGGTCATCACCCAGGCGGAAATCGCCTGAAGGCAGCGGTGAGCCTGGCTTCAAACCGAGGTGCGGGTCGCACCTTCTTCGTTGCCGACCTGCATCTCACCGACGAACGCCCGGCTGCCACCGGGCGTTTTTTTCGTTTTCTGCAGGACGAGGTGGCGGGCGCAGATGCGCTCTACATCCTGGGCGACCTGTTCGAGGCCTGGACCGGCGACGACCACGACGAACAGGTGGCGCGCGACGCCGCCAGCCGGCTCAAATCGCTGGCCGACGCCGGCACGGCAGTCTACTTCATGCACGGCAACCGCGACTTCATGCTGGCGCAGCGCTATGCCGCGCAATCGGGCATGACCCTGATCGGCGACCCCACCCGCATCGATCTGTATGGCGCACCCACGCTGCTGATGCACGGCGACACGCTGTGCACGGACGACCTCGCCTACCAGGACTTTCGCCGGCGGGTGCGCCGCCCGTTCGTGCTGGCGCTGCTACGGCGCCTCCCTCGGTCCCTTCGCCGACGCCTGGCGCGCCAGGCACGGGCTGGCAGCGAATCGGCCAAGGCCGGCAAGGCCGCCGAGATCATGGATGTGAATGCCGAGGAGGTGGGTCGCGTGCTGCGGAAGCAGGCGGTCTGCCGCCTGATCCACGGCCATACCCATCGGCCGGCGCGTCATGCCCATGTTGTCGATGGCCATGAGTGCGAGCGCTGGGTGCTGCCGGACTGGTATGCGCGCTGGGGCTACGCAGTGTGCGACGCAGCGGGCTGCGCGCTCAGAGTGGAAGCCTTATGAGGGCGCCGCGATCTCCGACATCCCCTCCGGCACGCGGAACAGTTCCGGCCGCAACGGCTGCGTCGATTCGCTTTCGAACTGTCGCGTCCGTCCGGTAAACTCGCGTTCCTCGAGCGGCAGGCCCAGCTCGAGCGTGGCACCCGACTCCCATACCAGATTCGCCAGGTCGCAGTCGTGCTGGATCTCGCTCGGCGAATCCTTCCAGACGCGATACTGCATTGCCGCCAGCACCCCCTTCAGCTCGGCCATCGCGCGCGCCGCATCGGGCGCGGCAAGACGGGCAGCCACGCCTTCGCTGCACACCACGCCCTCCACCGTCAGGCTGAAACGCCGGGTGCCGGGTGCAGCCGGCTGCACGTCGAGCACGGGTTTCCAGCCCACCGGCCTGGGCGGCACCGTGCCGGGCGTGAACACCATCGCCAGCCCGTTGCCATGCATCACGTTGATGACCTTGTGCCCGCGCCGGTCCAGCAGGACGAAATCGCCATCGTCGTTGCCGTCGTCCATGCGCATGAAATCCGGCGTGACCAGGATGCGCGACAGATAGGGCGGATCGCCCGGATCCTGCTCGACATAGCGCAATTCGGTCATGTCGGCCGCATGGGCGACGCCGACGCCGAGCAGGCCCAGCAGCGTCAGCCAGGCCCTCATGCCGCCAGCCCCCGCTCCAGGTCGGCCCGAATGTCGGCCACCGATTCCAGCCCCACCGCGATGCGCACCAGCCCGTCGCCGATGCCGGCTGCCGCACGCTGCTCAGGCGTCATGCGGCTGTGGGTGGTGGTTGCCGGGTGGGTGATGGTGGTCTTGGTGTCGCCGAGATTGGCGGTGATCGACAGCAGCTTCGTCGCGTCGATCAGNNGCCGCCGCCTGGCCGCCCTTCAGCTCGAACGCGACGATGCCACCGCCGGTTTTCTGCTGCGCCATCGCCAGCTCATGCTGCGGATGCGACGGCAGGCCGGGATACAGCACGCGCGCCACCTGCGGTTGTGCCTCCAGCCATTGAGCCAGCGCCAGCGCATTCTTCGAATGCGCCTCCATGCGCAGCGACAGCGTCTCCATGCCTTTCAGGATCACCCAGGCGTTGAACGCCGACAGCGTCGGGCCGGCGGTGCGCAGGAAGGTGTACACGCCTTCCATCAGCGCCTGGCTTCCGAGCACCGCGCCGCCCAGTACCCTGCCCTGTCCATCGAGATACTTGGTGGCGGAGTGGATGATGATGTCGGCCCCCAGCTCGAGCGGCTTTTGCAGCGCCGGCGAGCAGAAGCAGTTGTCGACCGCGAGCCACGCGCCGGCTTCGTGCGCGATGTCGGCGAGCGCGCGGATGTCGCTCACTTCGGTCAGCGGGTTGGACGGTGATTCGACGAAGAAGAGCTTGGTGTTCGGCTTCACCGCCGCGCGCCACTCCGCCGGGTCGGTCGGCGACACGTAGGTGGTCTCGATGCCGAAACGACCGAGGATGTTGGAGAACAACTGAACCGTCGAGCCGAAGATCGAGCGCGACGCGACGACATGCTCGCCCGCCTTCATCAGACCCATCACCGTCGCCAGGATCGCCGCCATGCCGGAGGCGAATGCCACGCAGCGTTCGGCGCCTTCGAGCGCGGCGAGCCGCGCTTCCATCATCTGGACGGTGGGGTTGGTGAAGCGTGCGTAGATCGGCCCGGGCTGCTCGCCCTTGAAGCGCGCGGCGGCTTCGGCGGCGCTGCCGAACACGAAGCTGGAGGTGAGGAACAACGCCTCCGAGTGTTCGTTGAACTGGCTGCGCACGGTGCCGGCGCGCACAGCCAGCGTCTCGATGTCGTATTCGTCGTTGTTCATGTTCGATTCCAAAATAAAAAACCCCGAACGGCAAGCGCGGTTCGGGGTTTCCCTGGCGACGCTTTAGCCGAATTTATCAAGCGCCCGCAAGCTGAGGTTCAAATCGGCGCCAAGGACAATTTACGCCCGACGCCGAGTCCGGTCAACCGTTGCCGGTCGCCAGGTTGAGATCGAGTTGCTGGGTCGACAGGGCTGACGGCGGCGGCGTTTCGCCGTTGCGCACCGCCTCG
>DONB01000075.1:0-15881 GCA_003510325.1 Thiobacillus sp.
CGCCGCGCTGCCTGTCATCTGGCTGCGATACGCTGTGCTGCATGTGCTTGTCATCGCAGCGCTTGTCTCCCTACAATGGCCGCACTTCCGTGCCGTTCAACGAAATCTGACCCATGTCCCTCATTGATGTTTTCAACGGCGATGCCGACGGCATTTGCGCGCTGCACCAGTTGCGTCTGGACGAGCCTGCCGACTCCGCACTGATTACCGGACCCAAGCGCGACATCAGTCTCTTGAAACGGGTCAACGCTGGCGCTGGGGATCACGTCACCGTTCTCGACATCGCACTGTCAAAAAATCGCGATGCGCTCGACCGCCTGTTGGAGGCGGGCGCGCAGGTGCGCTACTTCGACCATCATCAGCCGGGCGACATTCCCGCACATCCGCTTTTCGAGGCGCACATCGACACCGATGCCAACGTCTGCACCAGCCTGCTGGTAAACCAGTATCTGCAGGGCAGGCAGCGGATCTGGGCTGTGACGGCTGCGTTCGGCGACAATCTGGCTGACGCCGCTCGACAGGCTGCGTCGCCGCTTGATTTGTCTGCCGACCAGCTGGCGCAACTGCAGTCGCTGGGCGAATGCCTCAACTACAACGGCTACGGTGAGTCGCTCGATGACCTGTTCTTCGATCCAGCCGAGTTGTATCGCCAGCTGCGTCCGTTTTCCGATCCCTTCGCCTTCGTCGCCGAGTCACCCGCCTATCGAACGCTGAAAACCGGCTACCAGGAAGACATGGCACGCGCCGTCGCTGTCAGCGCCACGGACGCGCGCGCATCGGGCCGCATCTTCACGCTGCCCGCTGAAAAATGGGCGCGGCGGATTTCCGGCGTATTCGGCAATCAGTTGGCAGTCGAATCGCCCGCACAGGCACATGCCGTGCTCACCGCCAAACCGGACGGCGGCTATGTCGTCAGCGTGCGCGCGCCGCTGGCATCCAAATCCGGCGCAGACGAATTGTGCAGCCGCTTCGACACCGGCGGCGGACGAAAGGGGGCCGCCGGCATCAACCATTTGCCAGAATCCGAACTTGGCCGGTTTATTGCTAGCTTCTTCGAAATTTATAAATAGCCTTGCGGTCTTTATCCGGAGCTGAATGGTGAGTCAATTGATCGCGCCCTATGGTGGCACCCTCGTCAACCTGATCGACCCTGCAAAATGCGATGCCTTGAGGCAGGAAGCACTGGACCTGCCTTCGCTCGATCTGGACTGGCAGCAGCAGTGCGAACTGGAAATGCTGATGACCGGCGCCTATTCGCCACTGACCGGTTTCATGACCCGCGCCCAATGCGCGAGGGTCGAGGCGGAGCGGCAACTGGAGGACGGCACCTTCTGGCCGCTGCCATTGAGTCTCTCGTGCCGGGCCAAGGCCGCGGCCGAACTGAAAGCCGGCGACCGGGTCGCGCTGCGCGACGGGGAAGGCTTCATGCTTGCCGTATTGTCCGTCAGTGATGTCTGGCAGGACGGCGATCGCTGGCATCTGGGCGGGACGATCGAAGGCACCGCCCTGCCATCGCACCCCGATTTCGTCAGTCTGCGCGCCACCCCGACCGAACTGCGCGCATTGTTCGCACGCCGCGGCTGGCGCCGCGTGGTCGCCTGGCAGGCGCGCCANNCCAGCCGATGCACCGTGCGCAGTTCGAGTTTTGCCTGAAAAGCGCGATCGAGAACGAGGCCAATCTTCTGCTGCACCCGCAGGTGGGTGGGGATATTACCGATGCGCCCGGCTATTTTGGTCTGGTGCGCAGTTTCCTCGCCATACGCGAACGCTTTCCCGCCGCCAGCACCCAGCTGTCGCTGTTGCCGGCGCCGCCGCGCGAAGCCAGTGCCCTTGCCTTGCTGCTGCGTGCCATCGTGGCGCGCAACTATGGGTGCAGCGTGCTGATCGCGGGCGGCGAACATCTGTCAGACGGCAGTTGCCGGCGCGGAGAAGACCTGACCCAAACGCACGCCGACCTGCCGGTAAAAGATCTGGCCGGAAAAATCGGCGTCAAGCTCATTCCCTATCCTCGCATGGTGTACGTGGAGGATCGCGCCGAACACCTGCCGGAATCCGATGCACCCGAAGGTGCGCGTCTGCTGACGCTCTCCGGCGAGGAGTTCCGGCGCCGCATGCGGATCGGGCTGAAGATTCCGGACTGGTACAGCTTCCCCGAAGTGCTGGCCGAACTGCACCGCCAGAGCCCGCCGCGCGAGCGCCAAGGCTTTACCGTGTTCTTCACCGGCCTCTCCGGCGCAGGAAAATCCACCCTGGCGCGCGCACTCGCCGCGCGGCTGATGGAAATGGGCGGACGCTCGGTGACCTTGCTCGATGGCGACATCGTGCGGCGTCATCTGTCGTCCGAACTGGGGTTTTCCAAGGCGCACCGCGACATCAACGTGCGGCGCATCGGCTTCGTAGCGAGCGAAATCACCAAGAATCGCGGCATCGCCATTTGCGCTCCGATCGCACCCTACCGGCAGACGCGTCGCGACGTGCGCGCGATGATCGAGGCGGTCGGCGGTTTCATCGAGATTCATGTCGCCACCCCGATCGAGACCTGTGAGTCGCGCGATCGCAAGGGCTTGTATGCCAAGGCGCGGGCAGGGCTGATTCCGGAATTCACCGGCGTGTCCGATCCCTATGAGGTGCCGGAAAAATCGGAGCTCTCGATCGACACCACCGGCTTGGGAATCGACGAAGCCGTGCAGCAGATCCTTCTCAAACTGGAGCTTGAGGGCTACCTGCGCTGACCCGGTGCAGGCGTAAAAAAGCCGACGCTTTGCATCGCCTTATGCTCGGTTGATGGGTGGCCCTATATTGTTTTCATCGATGCTGTCACTGACAGCGTGAAGCTACCGGTTTGAAGCGTTTTGGGCCATGTGTGAAGAAACGCTCGACCCAAACAAAAACCCCTCACCTGAGGGGTGAGGGGTTTTGGGCAAAGCCGTTGGGTCTCTTACTTGGACTTGGCCTTGTTGCGGCGGCTCCATCCCAATCCCAGCAAGCCCATACCCATCAGGGCCAGGGTAGCAGGTTCCGGCACGGTACCGTTGCCACCGGTCGTATCGATGTTTTCCCCGAATACATAATAGTAGGTGAGTAATATCGACTCATCTGCAGCCAGATCGCCAAGCCGCCATGCCATGTTGATCGAGTCATCTTCAGCGCTGCTCGTGGTCCCGTCCCCGCCTGCCAGGACATAGTAGGGATCGAGATTGGAACAACAGCCCGGGCCGATCGCGGTATTGCGGTCGACAGGGTTGCCCTCGCCGTTGAGCAAGGCGATGGTCAGGCCAGTGTTAGCCCCGGCTGCGCCGACAAAATCGGCCATGCTGAACAGGGAATTCCCCCGCTGGTTGTCCGTTGCATAGCTGCCGTAGGTGTCCACGTCCGGATCGGGGTCTTCGGACCGGGCGAAAGCCGCATTCGTCAGGGCGCGACTCGAACTAATGGTGGTCTGTATGAGAATCCGCTCGTCCCCGATATTGAAGAAATACGAGTTGGTAACCGTGAGGGATCCGTTCGAGCCCGTCCACGTCGCGGCATTGTCATAGCCGTTGGCGGCCGCACCAACAAGAAGCGTGGGGGAAGTGGTTCCGAAATTGGAACTCCCGGCGTTACTGTTCTGTATGAAACCGGTCTCCGTGCTGTTGAAGCTGAAACCTTCGTGCGGGGTGCCGGGTGTCAGGTAGTCATCACCGGTGAAGGTCGAGGTGCCCGTGGGGTCATGAAGAATCCCCGGGCTGGTACTGCCATTGCTGCCCAGTGTGCCGTAATCGCTGATCCCGACCTTGAGATAATTACCGGTCAGGGTGAGGGGGGCGGCAAATGCCGAGCCGGCGATCCCCAAAACGCCCAGGCCGCACAACGCCATGGTTACTTTCTTTTTCATCATGACCATACCCCTTAGTAAATTTGAGTGAGCTTAACTTCGGTCGGCGTTCCCTCGCTGTTCTGGCTATGCGCCAGCACATCCGAGCAATTAAGCGCTTCCCGCAACAAAAAATGGGGTCAGACGCTACGGGAGGCTTTTCCTGACAATTCCCCGCCCGATCATCCGCGCCCACACTTACTGAGCGATAAAAAGCATTAGCCGTGCCAAGTCTTGGCGGGGGCGAGAAATGTGTTTTAGATCAAATAATTATGAGGCCAGATCCGATTTCACTTCGCGGCCTTGGGGTCAAACTGTAAATTTTTCCGACACATGGTCATTCCCGGTCTGCAAGAAGACTTCCGGTGGCCATGCCCAGCACGCTGGCAATCAGT
This sequence comes from Thiobacillus sp., assembly GCA_003510325.1. Lineage (GTDB taxonomy): Bacteria > Pseudomonadota > Gammaproteobacteria > Burkholderiales > Thiobacillaceae > Thiobacillus. The sequence continues at coordinate 4,249 of DONB01000075.1, forward strand.
CCGACGAACTGCGGCGGCAGGGCCGCATCGGGGGCGATGAATTCCATCGCGATCCAGCTGCAGAATCCCAGCACGATGGACAATCCTGCCCCCAGGCTGTTGGCACGCCTCCAGTAGATGCCCGCGATCAGCGGCACGAAGGCGCAGGCCAGCGTCACCTTGTAGGCGTTTTCCACCATCTGGTGGATGCTGGTTTCGGATTCCAGCGACCACAGCGAATACAGCACCACCAGAAGGGTGAAGGCGACGACGACGCTACGGGTGATCCACAGCAGTTTCTTCTGGCTCATGCGGTGATGCGGCATGAATTCCTTGATGATGTTTTCCGAGATGGTGACCGACGGCGCCAGCAGGGTGCCGGATGCGGTCGACATGATGACCGACAGCAGGGCGCCGTAGAAAATGATCTGTGCGTAGAACGGCAGATGGGTCTTCACGAAAGTGGGCAGCACCAGTTGGGCGTCGTCGGCCAGAACGGCCGCGGTCATGGCCGGGTCGACCAGGGTGGCGGAATAGGTGAGGTAGATCGGCACCGCGGCGAACAGGAAATACAGCGAGCCGCCGATGACCGTGCCCCATACCGCGATGCGCTCGGACTTGCCGGCGTTGGCGCGCTGGAACACGTCCTGCTGCGGAATCGATCCTAGCCCCATGGTGAGGAGGCCGGCGATGAAGGTGACGATCGCCGCCCACTCCAGCGGCGGCCAGAATTCAAACTTGCCGGCCGCGGCCGCGTGTTCCACGACCGGTGCGATGCCCCCCACTTCCGGCATGTCTCCCACCAGCTTGGCGATCCACAGCAGGCCGGCGACGATCACGGTCATCTGCACCAGGGTGGTCAGCGCCACCGACCACATGCCGCCGAACAGCGTGTAGAGCATCACCACGGCGGCGCCGATCAGGATGCCCTCGGGCTGGGTGATCATGCCGTCGGACAGCACGTTGAACACCAGCCCCAGTGCCACCACCTGCGCCGACACCCAGCCCAGGTAGGACAGCGCGATCGCCGCCGAAATCACCACCTCGACCGGGCGGTTGTAACGCTGGCGGAAGAAGTCGCCCAGGGTGATCAGCTTCATGCGGTACAGCGGGCGGGCGAAGAACAGGCCGAACAGGATCAGCGCGAGCGAGGCGCCGAAGGGATCGGAAATCGTGCCGCCGAGGTTCTCGTCGAGGAAGGTGGCCGGGATGCCGAGCACGGTTTCGGCGCCGAACCAGGTGGCGAACACCATGGCGATCACCACGACCATCGGCAGCGAGCGGCCGGCGGTGATGTAGTCGCTGGCGCTATGGACCCGGGTGGCGGCGTAGAGGCCGATGCCGATCGAGAGAACGAGGTAGAGCACAACGAAACCGATCAGCATGGCGAGTCCTTATCGCAGAATGAAATAGAGGGCGGTGGTGGTCAGAACGGCGAGCAGGCCGGCGATGACGCCGAGCCAGCGGTTGCGGGCGTGCTGCTGCTGCAGCATCAGGGTGAGGCCGGCTTCCAGCTGGTCCAGCCGGTTTTCGTTGAGCGCCTGGTGTGCCAGCCGCGGCAGTTGCGGCAGCAGCGCCGCCCACTTGGGCGCTTCGTTCTGGATGTTCTTAACCAGTGCGCGCCAGCCCATCTGCTCGTTCATCCAGCGCTCGAGGAAGGGCTTGGCGGTCTTCCACAGGTCGAGCTCCGGGTCAAGCTGGCGACCGAGGCCTTCGATGTTGAGCAGGGTTTTTTGCAACAACACCAGTTGCGGCTGGATTTCCACGTTGAAGCGGCGCGAGGCCTGGAACAGCTGCAGCAACACGCGGCCGAAGGATATCTCCTTCAGCGGGCGGTCGAACACCGGCTCTCATACCGCGCGGACCGCGGCCTCGAGCTCGTCGATGCGGGTGTCGGCCGGCACCCAGCCGGATTCCAGGTGCGCCAGCGCCACGCCCTTGTAGTCGCGGCGGAAGAATGCGAGGAAATTGCGCGCGAGGTACTGCTTGTCGACCTCGGTGAGCGTGCCCATGATGCCGAAGTCGAGCGCGATGTACTGCTCGGAACCGGGGCGCACCAGGATGTTGCCGGGGTGCATGTCGGCGTGGAAAAAGCCGTCGCGGAACACCTGGGTGAAGAAAATTTCGACCCCGGTGGCGGCGAGCTTGGGGATGTCGACGCCGGATTCGCGCAGGCGCTCGATCTGGCTGACTGGGATGCCGCCCATACGGTCCATCACCATGACGTCGTGATCGCAGTAGTCCCAGTAGACTTCCGGCACCAGGAGCAGCGGCGAATCCTTGAAGTTGCGCCGCAGCTGCGAGCAGTTGGCGGCTTCGCGCATCAGGTCGAGCTCGTCCTCCAGGTGCTTCTCGAATTCCGCCACCACCTCGCGCGGGCGCAGCCGGCGGCCGTCGGCGAACAGCTTTTCGATCATGCCGGCAGCGGCATACAGCAGCGATACGTCGTGCGCGATCACCGGCGCGATGCCGGGGCGCAGCACTTTCACCGCGACGGCGGTGCCGTCGTGCAGGCGCGCGAAATGCACCTGCGCCACCGAGGCGGACGCGACCGGGGTGACGTCGAATTCGGCGAATACTTCGGCCAGCGGCTTTTTATAAGCGGCTTCCAGCGTGGCGATGGCCTGGACGGACGGGAAGGGCGGTACCCGGTCCTGCAGCTGGGCGAGCTCGTCGGCGATGTCGAGCGGCACCAGGTCGCGGCGGGTGGAGAGCATCTGTCCGAACTTGACGAAAATCGGGCCCAGCGCCTCCAGTGCGCGCCGCAGCCGCACCCCGCGCGGCTCGGTCAGCGGTCGCCAGAACAGCGTGGCACGGAACAGCCAGCGCAGCGGGCGCACCCGCTCGTGGCCGAGGAAGAATTCCTCCAGCCCGAAGCGCAGGCCGACGGTGAGGATGCGGGCGAGGCGCAGCAGCTTCATGCGGGTCGCGGCTGCGCGTCCTGTTCGGGTCGGCGGGTTTCCAGCACACGCAGCCGCGCGTCCAGCCGCGCCACATCGTCGGTGAGGGCATCCACGTCGTGGTTGAAGCGCGCCACATCGACACCGCGTGCCATCAACTCGGCTTCCTCGACCGCATATTCGCTGGCGTTGTGGCCGAGCGCGGAAAACATCTGTCCCAGGCTGACCAGAGCGTCGCGACCGAGGCCGTGCAGGCGATGCGCAGCGATATCGCCGACGATCGGCGCGAGGTCGGCTTCGACATCCCAGTCGAGTTGCCTGAATACCCGATCGAGCGTGGCGAGGAGCGCGGGGTCGCCGCTGTAGTCGGCGTCGCGCAGCGCCTCGCGGCCGAAAAACGGCAGACGGGTGAGGAGCGCGGCGGTGGGGCGGATGACGGCGTCGGGGCCGTCGACCACGGCCTCCGAAAAACAGCCGTCGTCGGCGATGCGGAAATCAAGCTGCGTGAGCGTGAGATCGAAGCGCACGCTGCATCCGGCGTGACGGCACAGCGCCTCGCTGGCGCCGGGCGATTGCCGCAGCAGGTGGTTGAGGCTGCGCTCGAAAAGGGCTTCAGCGATCAAACCTTGAAGCCCTTGTGCAGCGCGACCACGCCGGCCGTCAGGTTGTGATAGCTGACCTTGGCGAAGCCCGCCGCCTCCATCATGGCCTTCAGTTCGTCCTGCCCCGGGTGCATGCGGATCGACTCGGCGAGATACTGGTAGCTGTCGGCGTCCTTGGCGACCAGCTTGCCCATCAGCGGCAGCAGCTTGAAGGAATACAGGTCGTAGGCCGGTTCCAGCGGCTTCCATACCTTGGAGAATTCCAGCACCAGCAAACGACCGCCGGGTTTCAGCACGCGGTTCATCTCGGCCAGCGCCTGGTCCTTGTGCGTCATGTTGCGAAGGCCGAAGGCCACCGACACGCAATCGAAGTAATTGTCGGGGAAGGGCAGCCGCTCGCCGTCGCACTGCACCGTGGGCGGAGTCCTGCCCTCGTTCAGCATGCGGTCGCGACCTTCGCGCAACATGGAAAAGTTGATGTCGGTGAGCAGCACGGTGCCGGTCGCGCCGACTTCCTTCAGGAACAGCCGCGTCAGGTCGGCGGTGCCGCCGGCGACGTCGAGCACGCGCATCCCCGGCCGCAGGCCCGCCTGCGCCACGGCAAAACGCTTCCACAAGCGGTGCAGGCCGGCCGACATGAGGTCGTTCATGACGTCGTATTGCGCAGCGACGGAATGGAAGACCTCGGCCACCTTGGCGGCTTTTTCGGATTCGGCGACCTGCTTGTAGCCGAAATGGGTGGTTTTATCCATGGCAGTGGGGATGAGCGAATCAGCCGGGAATTCTACCAGTGCACGGGTTGGCGAGGGCTTCAACAGTCGGCTCGGTGTCATAAATCAGTCATACTGCTGTCATAGAATGGCCACCATCCAAACACGCGTGGGATCACCATGGCTGCCAATATTCTGCTGGTCGAAGACGAACCCGGTATTCAGGAACTGCTGAAATTCAATCTGGCGCAGGCCGGCCACCAGGTCACGGCTGCCGGTGACGCCGAGCATGCGCTGAAATTCCTCAAGAACACGCTGCCCGACGTCATCCTGCTCGACTGGATGTTGCCCGGCATGTCGGGCATCGACCTGTGCAAGCGCCTGCGCAGCGACGAGCGCTACCAGCCGATCCCCATCATCATGCTGACCGCGCGCGGCGAGGAGCGCGACAAGGTGCTGGGTCTGGATACCGGCGCCGACGACTACATCACCAAGCCGTTCTCGCCGCGCGAACTGGTGTCGCGCATCAAGGCGGTGCTGCGCCGCCGGGCGCCGCAGATGACCGATGAGCCGGTGGAAATCAACGGACTCAGGCTCGATCCCGCCAGCCACCGCGTGCAGGGACGGGGCCAGGCGCTGGAACTGGGGCCGACCGAGTTCCGCCTGCTGCATTTCTTCATGACCCATCCCGAGCGCGTCTACTCGCGCACCCAGCTGCTCGACCAGGTGTGGGGCGACGATGTCTTCGTCGAGGAGCGCACGGTCGACGTCCATATCCGCCGCCTGCGCCTGGCGCTGGAGCCTTCCGGTCATGCCGAACTGATCCAGACCGTGCGCGGGTCGGGTTATCGCTTTTCGGCCGACGTGGGATAATCCGCCTACCGGGTTTTTGGGCAAGTAAACATGGGCTTCTGGTGGCGTCCGCTCAGTGTGCTGGCCAGCGTGTTGCTGGTGGCGCTGATACTGTGGGCTGGCTCAGGATGGGTGGCGGCGCTGGGCTTCCTGGCCGGCATCCAGGCCTTCGTGATGCTGCGCCGCCTGTGGCAGGAATTTCGCCTGGCGCGCTGGCTGGAAAGCCCGGACGAAGTGGAGCCGCCCGATGCCACCGGCACCTGGGGCGACATCTTCTACCGTCTGCAAAAACTCCAGAAACGTCAGAAAGCCAGTCGCGGCGAACTCACCTCCGCGCTCGAACAGTTCGAGCACGCTGCGATGGCGGTGCCCGACGGCATGGTCATCCTCAACGGCAACGAACAGATCGACTGGTGCAACCCCGCCTCGCGCAAATTCATGGGACTGGACTGCGAACGCGACCGCGGCCAATTCGTGCGTTACCTGATGCGGCAGGCGCATTTCCTGGAGTTTCTCGACGCCGTCGATTATTCGCGCCGCCTGGTCTGCAAGTCGCCGGTTAACCGCGAGATCACCCTGTCGCTGCAACTGGTTCCGTTCGGCGAAGGCAAGAAACTGCTGGTCGCCCGCGACATCACCGACCTCGAGCGGGTCGACGCCATGCGGCGCGACTTCATCGCCAACGTCTCGCATGAACTGCGCACTCCGCTGACGGTGGTCGGCGGTTTCGTCGAAACCCTGGCCGATGCGCCCGACCTGCCGGATGCCGAGCGACGCCGCTATTTCGACCTGATGCTCGACCATACCCGGCGCATGCAGCATCTGCTGGACGATCTGCTGATCCTGTCGCGGCTGGAAAGCGCCGATCACATGCTGAACGACGAACCTGTCAATGTTCCCGAACTGGCGGGCTCGCTGAAGGCCGAGGCGGAGTCGCTGAGTCGCGGGCAGCACCGGGTCAAACTGCAGCTCGACAGCACGGCCTGGCTGAAAGGCAGCCTGCAGGAAATCCGCAGTGCGCTCGGCAACCTGGTCTCGAATGCCGTGCGCTACACCCCGGGTGGCGGCGAAATCACCTTGAGCTGGCGTGAACGCGATGGCGAAGGCGTATTTGCCGTCAGCGATACCGGCGAAGGCATCGCTGCCGAACACATCCCGCGCCTGACTGAGCGCTTCTACCGCGTCGATCGCAGTCGCTCGCGCGAAACCGGCGGCACCGGCCTCGGGCTCGCCATCGTCAAGCATGTGCTCACCCGCCACGGTGCGCGGCTGGATATCCAGTCGATTCCCGGCAAGGGCAGTACGTTCTCCGCCATTTTCCCGGCTTCCCGCCTACAGCCCATGGAAGGCGGAACCGTCATTCCGTTTCCCGAGCGCGGCCAAGCCGCAGGTTAAGCGCAGACGCAAGCTGCGCTTCGATATCCGCTGGCGCCGGGTGCGGCGCATTCCTCTTCTTCTCGCCCCACACCGGATTGGGAAAATGCGGATCATCCGCAAAGCGCGGGATGACGTGCCAGTGCAGATGCGGCACCACATTGCCGAGCGAGGCCAGATTGATCTTGTCGGGAGCCATCACCTCGCGCAGCGTGTTTTCGGCCGCCATCACCGCCCGCATCAAGGCCGCTTGATCGACCGCGGGCAAGTCGGTCATCTCCTTCACGTGGGCATTGAGAATCACGCGCAGGAAACCCGGGTAGTCCGGCTCGTCAGCCAGGACGACGCGGCAGCAATCGTCCTGCCACAGGACCGTTCCGCCGGGGGTGTCGCACAAAGGGCAGGCAATCATGGGGGCTCCTAAACAAAACGCCCCGCATGCTGCGGGGCGTCGATGGAATTGGCAAGCTTCAGGCCGTTTTGCGGCGCGTGCGCCAGGCGACGAGCCCGAGGCCGGCGAGCAGCATCGCCCACTCGCCCGGTTCGGGGACGGCGGTGACGTTGTAGGCCGCGCCCGAGGCCGACGCGAACGTTGCGCCTTCGGGCAGCACGATCCCTGTTAGCAGCGCGCTGTCGAGGAAGTCGAGGGTGGTGGCGCCGGTGCCGTCTCTGGGCGGCGGGGTGCAGGAACCGTCGATGGTGAACGCGCAAAATGTTTCTATGCCGCCGAGGCCGGTACCCAGCCCGCCGATCAGATAGAACGCCTCGCCAAAGGTAAAGGTCAGCGTGCCGTGCAGGGTGACGTTGACGTCCCGCCCGGCTCCTGGTGCGAGAATCTGGTCGACAAGTATCTGCGGCGACTCCAGGGCGGGGATCCCAACTATCCCGTCAGGGGGCGGCACAATTTCGGTAGTGTACAGGAGCGAGGTGTCGTTGTATGGCGATACGCCAATCGTGTGGCTGGCAATGAGGGTTGCTCCATTTCCATCCAGGAACCATGGATTGGTCGGGGACGAGGCATAGTTAACGATCGTGTCGTTGGCAAGTTGGGTCGGGTGCACGCTACTGGCATACAAACCATACCCGGCGATTCCGGCGATCGCGCCCGCATCTACGGTGCCGTTCAACTGAACGGTGAAGTGCATGACGCCGCTCCCGATTCCCCCATTGATCGTGACCGTGTCATACCAGCCTGAATAACTGCCGGTGCCGAGTGTGCTCAGGGGGAGTGTGCTGGCGCTGGCGTAGGCATGATTGCTTCCCAGGGCGGTGCTGGCCGAAGCGGCGTAGTACGGGGAGCTGCTGATGAGCGGATCGGATACGCTAATGCTTGCGACCCCCTCCGATAGGGTGTTGNNTGGCAGGAAATCGACGGCTACTTCGGCAGCAGCCGAATGGGTTTCATATGCCGGCAGACCCACATCTACATTCGATGTGTTTGCCCAGACAGGCGTGGAACAGGCGAGAAGCGCGGCAGCAAGTGCCGAAAGACGGACGTTCATTATTTTCTCCTCCCAGAGACCAAGTATCGGAATGCATGATTGTTGTTAGGGTCTCCGCAAGCCATCAGGCTATCACGGCGCCGTGTTGCCAATCAATCGGGCCTGGGTTCTTCGCGTGGGCTGGGCCCATTCCAGCGAAACGGTGCCTTGAGGATGGCAGCAAGACCGCGCAGCAGCAGATGGCCGGAATCGCGGCGGGATGTGCGGGTGGCGCGCAGCGCCAGGTAGAAGGCCAGCGAAAAACTGACGGTCAGGTTGACCAGGCCGATCAGCACGACACCTGCGATGGAGGTCAGCACGACAGCAGGTGCCAGTTGCCACTCTAACGCCTGCCAGGCATAGCCGAAATTGGCGGCTGAAAAAGCGATATGGCGGATGTCGAGCGGCAGCCCGGCCAGGATGCCAAAGGCAGCGACCAGCCCGAGATAAAACCCGAAGAACAGGTTGCCGGCGATGCCGCCCCAACGGGGGCGCAGTGCCTCGACGATCGTATTCCAGCGCCCCACGCCAAGCAGGCGCTGCGGAAGGGGCAGGCGCTGCAGGCGCTCGGGAATGCTGTGATAGACGCACTGGTTGTCGTAGTAGCCGCTGACGATGCCCGCGAGGAACAGGCCGACGCCCGCCACCGCCGCATAAAACAGCGCGGCGCTGCCGAAGGGGTCGATTTCGGCCAGCAACAGTGCTGCCTTGTCGCGGGCGATCGCAGTGTGGCCGGCCGCGTCAAGCGCCAGCGAGAGCAGCACGGCGGTGGCGAAAGCGAACAGCATGTTGCCCAGTATGGCGGCCGCCTGGGATCGCCATACCTTGTCTGCAAATTCGTTCAGCAGCTTTTGCTGGGCGCGCTGACTGCGTACTTCGGCAAGCGTGCGCGCAAACAGGCTCGCGGTCATCGCCGGCTGTTTGGTGGCAATGGTCAGGTGCAACAGGTAGATCAGCACGAAACCCAGCGCGTAATCGAGGCTGACCAGCAGCGCCTCTTGCAGCGGTGCCAGGTGTAGTGCGGCTACCTGAGTTTTCAGCAAGGCCATGCCGGCGACGATGACGCCGCCGCCACTGGCCGTCCAGAACATCTTCTTCAGCGCCCCCCAGCCTTCGGCCACATAGTGTTCGCCGGTCTGACTGGCGAACTGGGTGATCTGACGAGCGAGGCGTCCGGCGGTGTCGCGGATCAGGCTGCCGACGCTGTGGCGTTCATTGCTGGCCTCGATCAGTTCGACGAAAAGGCGGGCCAGCAACGAGTGTGGCGCTTCGGTGGCCGGGTCGGCGAGCGCGATCAGGCTGCGCATGCGCGTCATCTGCTGGCTCAGTCGGGTTGACTGCAGGGTGAGTTCTACGCTGGTGCCCAGTTCTTCACTGCGGCGGCGAACGCGATCGAGCGCCTCATCGCACTGTTCGAGCAGGACGTCGATTTGCCGGGTATCTTCCGATGCGCCGCGCAGCCAGGCGTCGACTTCATGGTGCAGCGCGAGAAAAGGCGAATCGTATTCCTCCAGCGCGGGATCGATGCGCAGCAGTTCGGCGTCGAGCCCGCCCGCAGCGATGCGGTGCGACAGCGAACTGATCGCGCTGGTGAGTACGCCAGGCTCGCCACGCCGGAATACCTGCCGCAACTCCAGCAGATCGCATACGCGTATCCAGTCTGCCGGGTCTGCCGTGCGGATCCAGGCGTGATCGCGCGGGGTGATCAACGCATCGAGCCAGTCACGCAGCCGACTGGGATCAAGTTCGGGCGGGAGCAGCTTGAATGCGATGCGGCGCCTGAATTCGGCGCCGAACGCACGGTAAGGCAAGAGGCCGGCTTCGGTCAGCAGCCGTGTGGATTTTTTGCCGGCGAACAGCGCTACAAGGTGGTCACGCAGTGCTGCGATATAGACCGGATTTCGCTCCAGCAACGCGATCAGCGCGTGAAGATTGTCGTGCGCAGCCGTGAGCGGCTGATTGGCGTGGGGTTGCACATGAAACCACAGCCGCGCCAGCAGCGTGCCGTCTGCCGGGGGAGCTTCAGCCATGCGCGCCAGCGTCTGTTCGATGAAGCTGGTGGTGTGGTCGTCCGGCGCGGGCGAAGCCATCGACAGCCCTACAGCAGTACCCGTTCGATGCCGCCGTTGCCGACGCGCGCAAGATAGTTCGCCATCCAGTTTTCGCCCAGAAGCTTCTTCGCCAGTTCGATCACGATGTAGTCCGGCTCGGTGCCGGTATCGTCGCTATAGCGCGCCAGTCCCTGCAGACAGGACGGACAGCTGGTGAGGAGCTTGACCGGTTGAGTGCCATCGCCCAGCGCGGCGACGCCGGCGCGGATCTCCTCTTCCTTGCGGAAGCGGATCTGGGTGGAGATGTCTGGCCGGCTGACGGCGAGGGTGCCGGATTCGCCGCAGCAGCGGTCGGAGAGTTTCACGCCTCCGCCAAGCAAGGCATTCGCGACCTTCATCGGCGCATGGGTCTTCATCGGCGTGTGGCAAGGATCGTGGTAGAGATAACGCTCGCCGCTTACGTCCTCCAGCTTCACGCCCTTTTCCATCAGGTATTCGTGGATGTCGAGCAGGCGACAGCCGGGGAAGATCTTCTCGAATTCGTATTTCAGCAACTGGTCCATGCAGGTGCCGCACGACACGATCACGGTCTTGATGTCGAGGTAGTTGAGCGTGTTGGCGACGCGGTGAAACAGCACGCGGTTCTGCGCGGTGATCGCCTCGCCCTTGTCGGCCTGGCCGCCCGCGGTCTGCGGATAGCCGCAGCACAGGTAGCCGGGCGGCAGCACGGTCTGGGCGCCGAGTTCGAACAGCATCGCCTGCGTCGCGAGCCCGACCTGGGAAAACAGCCGTTCCGAACCGCAGCCGGGAAAGTAGAACACTGCGTCGCTGTCGTCCGACAGCCTGGACGGGTTGCGCAGGATGGGCACGATGGAGGCATCTTCCAGCCCCAGCAGGGCGCGCGAGGTTTTCTTCGGCAGACCGCCTGGCATCGGTTTGTTCACCAGGTGAATGACCTGCGCGACGACCTTGGGTCGGCCCAGCGTGGCTGGCGGGTGTTGCGTTTGCGCCTGGATCAGTCCCATGCGCTTGAACAGCTGGTGTCCCAGCCGCTGGCTGGCGTAGCCCCATTCGATCAACGGCTTTCGCAACGCCTTGATGGTGGCGGGGTCGGTTGCGTTGAGGAAGGCCATCGAGGCCCAGGTGCCGAGGTTGAATTTCTTCTTGCCCTGCTTGCGCAGCAGATTGCGCATCGCGATCGAGACGTCGCCGAAGTCGATGTCGACCGGGCAGGGATTCTTGCACTTGTGGCAGATGGTGCAGTGGTCGGCGACGTCGCCGAACTCGTCGAAATGCTTCAGCGACACGCCGCGCCGGGTCTGTTCCTCGTAGAGGAAGGCCTCGATCAGCAGCGAGGTGGCGAGGATCTTGTTGCGCGGCGAGTAGAGCAGGTTGGCGCGCGGAATGTGGGTGTTGCACACCGGCTTGCACTTGCCGCAGCGCAGGCAGTCCTTGATCGAGTCGGCGATCGCTCCGGTTTCCGAGGCCTCGAGAATGATCGACTCGGCTTCCAGCAGGCTGAACGACGGCGTGTAGGCGTTGCGCAGATCGGCGCCGGGCAGCAGCTTGCCTTTGTTGAAACGATGGTTGGGGTCGACTTTCTGCTTGTATTCGGAGAAGGTCGCAATCGTCGCGTCGTCGAGGAATTCCAGCTTGGTCAGGCCGATGCCGTGCTCGCCCGAGA
>DONB01000075.1:15976-16490 GCA_003510325.1 Thiobacillus sp.
GGGGGGCGTCGAGATTGGCCAGGTAGCCGGTCCAGCGTGCGTGAACGGTGGCGATCAGTGCGCGGGCCAGGGCCTGCTTTTCCGCCACCTGCGCGGGGTCGGCGACGGTGTCCTCGTCTTCCAGCAGCGGCAGCCTGTCGGCGAAGAACTCGTCCAGCGCGTCGAGTAGTTTCAGTTTGTTGGCGATCGACAGCTCGATGTTGATGCGCTNNCCTGCGGCGATTTCGTCGTCCGATACCACGTCGATCAGCAGCACCATGTTCGGCCGCGTCGCGCGAGGCGCCTTGGTCGCGTAGCCGACGGCTTTCACATAGCGCGCATCGAGGTGCTCCAGACCGGCGAGCAGGATGTCGGGGTGGGCGTCGCAATAGTCCTTGATTTCGACGATGGCCGGCGTGGCGTCACGCGCCGTGCCGAAGAATTCCAGGCATACGGTGCGGGTGTGCGCAGGCAACCGGTGCAGGATGAAGCGCGCCGAGGTGATCAGGCCGTCGCAGCCTTCCTTCTGGATGCC
>DONB01000048.1 GCA_003510325.1 Thiobacillus sp.
CGCCCAGCGCCTTGATCGCCTCCAGACCGACCAGCGATTCGACGAGCGTCGCGTTGCGCATCGCGCCGGCGCGATAAGTCGATTCCGACAGTTCGTGCATCTTGCTGTGCACGGTCAATGCATAGGCCACCACCAGCAGGATGCCGAACACGATGGGCAGGATCAGTGGCCAGGCAATCCAGCCGATCACGACCAGAAAGATCAGCGCAAACGGCAGGTCGATGAAGGCGGTCACCGTGGCCGAGGTGATGAAGTCGCGGATCGTCTCGAAGGAACGCAGGTTGGCGGCGAACGAGCCTGCGGACAGTGGCCGGTTTTCCAGGCGCAGGCCCAGCACGCGCTCCATGATGTAGGCCGACAGCCGCACGTCGACCCGGCTGCTGGCGAGGTCGAGAAAATAGCCGCGCATGCTGCGCAGAACCAGATCGGCCACCAGCACGATCACCAGGCCACCCGCCAGCATCCACAGGGTTTCGATCGCATGGTTGGGCACCACCCGGTCGTACACGTTCATCGTGAACAGCGGCAGGGCAACGGCGAAGAGGTTGATCATGAACGCCGCCAGCAGCACGTCGCGGTACAGCGGCGTGTTGTCGGCCAGCGTGCCCCAGAACCAGTGGCGATGTTTGACGCGGCCGACTTCCGGGGTGCGCGCATCGAAACGGAACTCGGGGCGCGCCAGGATCGCGTAGCCGGAATAGCGGGCTGCCAGTTCGTCGCGGGGCAGCAGGGCTTCCGCTTCACTCAGTTCGGGAAAGATCAGGCGGGCGGTCCGGCCGTCATCCTGCCAGCCCAGCAACACGCAGGCCTCGTCGCCGTTTAACAGCAGCACAGCGGGAAACAGGGCGGGGTTGAGGCCTTCGAGCGGTTTCTTCGCCACATTGCTGGCAAAGCCGGCACGCTTGGCGGCGCGACGGAACAGCGATGGCGTGAGGCGGTTGTCGACCAGCGGCAGGCCATCGATGGCTGCCTGGCGGCTCAGCGTGCCGCCGTGTGCATGCACCACCACCAGCAGGCATTCGAGCAGGGTGTCAGGCGTTCCGGCAGAGGATGAAACGTGATCAGGGCGATCCCCGGCGGGCATGGCGACGTCCGAAGCGTCCTGAAACGCTGAATGTATGTTCAAGATGAATCTACGGCAAGCCTGGCTCGCAGCCCTGAAATGATCGATTTGATGGCGTATTTAACGGTTTTTCGGCTGTTTTCTTTAACGTGGCTGTGCATCCGGCCCTGTCGTGGCCGACATCTTAGGGGAAAGTCGAGACCGTCGTGCAGGCTTGATCGTTTTTTCGCCAGGAATTTTTATGCCATTGGCAGGGGGACGAGTATCACGGTTTCCTGAATTACAGGGCCGTCTTCAAATGACGTTATATTGGCTGCACCCCAAAAAACTCCAAGCGCCTTGAAACGTTCCCGTCTCCTGCTTTTCTTTGCCGTTCTGATCCCGCTCGCCGTTCTGGCCAGCGCAGCCTGGCAGTTGCGCAGTGGCAACGATGGGAAGAGCGCGCGGCGGATCGTCACGGTGGGGCTCTACGAAAATGCGCCCAAGGTCTATACCGAGCCGAACGGACGCCCGGCGGGTTTCTTCGTCGAGTTGCTGGATGAGATCGCGCGCAGCGAGAACTGGACGCTGCGCTATGTCGCCTGCGAGTGGGCGAACTGCCTGCAAGATCTTGAGCAGGGCCGGCTCGACCTGATGCCCGATGTGGCCTTTTCCAGCGAGCGTGCGCAACGTTACGATTTTCATAACGTGTCGGCAGCCAGCAGCTGGTCGCAGGTCTATACCCACCCGAATCTGAAAGTGAACTCGGTCGACGACCTCGCCGGCTTGCGGGTCGCCATTCTGCAGGGCGGCATCCAGCAGTCCTTCTTTGCGCAGTTGATGGCGAGCGGAAATCATGCCTGGCAGCCGGTTCCTGTGCAGTCGCTGGACCAGGGTTATGCCGCGGTGGAGGCGGGCGAGGCCGATGCGGTCGTGACCAACAGTTTCTTTGCCGCACGCAATGGCAAACATTACAAGCTGCAGGAAACGCCGATCGTTTTTCTGCCGTCGAATCTTTATTACGCAACAGGGAAAGGCCGCAATGCCGATTTGCTTGAGCGCATCGATGCATACCTGAAAAACTGGCGGTCCGATTCCGAATCGATCTATTTCGACGCGTTGCGCCGCACGATGGCGGAAGCCCCCAAGGTGTTCATGGCACGCTGGGTGCAGTGGCTGCTGGCAGGCCTGGGCGTCGGCCTCCTGTCGCTGATGGGCCTCAGCCTGTTGCTGCGCTGGCAGGTGAACCNNCAGGCATTGCAGCACGAGCGCGCCAACCTTGAACAATTGGTGGCGGAACGCACCGGGGAGCTGCAGGCGCTGTTCGATTCCGCGAGCGCGGGCATCGTGCTGGCGAAGGATCGCGTCATCGTGCGGTGCAACCGGCGCATGGACGAGCTCTTCGGTTATGCGCCCGGCGAGCAGGCCGGCCAGTCGACACGGATCTGGTTCGTGAACGACGCGGCGTTTGCCAATACCTGCCAGGATATCTTTACCCGCATCACGAACGGTGAAACCCATGTTTGCGAGCAGGAGGTGGTGCGCAAGGACGGCAGCCGCTTNNGCCATGAAATCCGCACCCCGATGAACGCCATTCTAGGCATGCTGTATCTGGCGCTCAAGAACGAGCTGTTGCCCAACGTGCGCAACCAGCTGGACAAGGCGCAGGGTGCGGCGCATTCGCTGCTTGGCATCATCAACGACATTCTCGACTTTTCGAAAGTCGAGGCCGGCAGGCTGGAAATCGAGCAAGTCGAGTTCGGCATCGACGGTGTACTTGAGCAATTGACCGATGTCATCGGGCCGCAGGCCGAGCAGAAGGGAATCGAGTTCCTGATTCGCCACGATGTCACCACCCCGCCGATTCTCGTCGGCGATCCGCTGCGCCTTGGGCAAGTCCTCCTCAACCTGTGCGGCAACGCAGTGAAGTTTACCGAGCAGGGCGAAGTCGAGCTGGCCATGCGCTGCATCGGCGCCACCGACACAAAGCTCACCTTGCAGATGTGCGTACGCGATTCCGGCATCGGCATGACACAGGAGGTCCAGGCCACGCTGTTCGAGAAATTCACCCAGGCAGACCAGTCGACCACGCGTCGCTTTGGCGGCACCGGACTGGGGCTGGCGATNNTCGCGGTCGCCCGCCAGGCCAGCCAGGTCGATCTGGTGGAGCAGGCAGGTCCGCTGCTCGAGGGCATCCGCGTTCTGGTCGTGGACGACAACGAGGTATCGTGCGCGATTCTGGCCGAGATGCTGCGTTTCTTCCATCTCGACGTCGCCACCTCGTCAAGCGGTCGTGCCGCACTGGCCAGGCTCGAATCGGCTTCCGAAAATCCGTTCGATCTCGTGCTGATGGATTGGCGTATGCCCGGGATGAACGGCGACGAAGTCACCCAGCGCATCCATCTCGATCCGGCCATCTCTCCCCAGCCCAAAGTGGTGATGGTGACGGCATACGGTCGTGAGGACGTGATCCGGCTGGCGCAGCAGGCAGGCGTGGACGGGTTCCTCATCAAGCCGGTATCACCGTCGACGCTGCTCGATACCATCCTTTCGGTGCTGGGCCGCGGGCGCATCCTCGGCATGACCCCCGGGCAGGGCCATGGCCGGCCGGCGGTCCCCGGTGGCCGGTTGTCCGGTGCGCGGCTGCTGCTGGTCGAGGACAACGACATCAACCGCGAATTTGCCACCGAGCTGCTGCGCAGCGAGGGCATCGAGGTCGATCAGGCAATGAACGGTCAGGAGGCGGTCGACCAGGTGCAGCGGCAGAACTATGACGGAGTGCTGATGGACATCCAGATGCCGGTGATGGACGGCCTCGAAGCGGCCCGCCGCATCCGCGCGCTGGCGCAGGCTCCGGGCGACGAGCGCTTCGCCGGCCTGCCCATCATCGCCATGACGGCGCTGGCGATGGCGCAGGATGCCGAGAAGAGCCAGGCCGCGGGCATGAACGACCATATCACCAAGCCTGTGGCGCCGGAACGCCTGATCGCCGTGCTGGCGAAATGGATCAAGGTGCCTCCCGGCCGGTCGCCGGCAACTGCGCCGGAATCGTCCGTCGGCCGCTTGCCTGCCGAGTTGCTGGCGCTCTCCAGCCTCAACGCCAGCGAGGGCGTGCGCCGCATCGGCGGTAAGCTGGAGGCATACTACAAGCAGTTGCGCCGTTTTCGCGAGCACTACGCCAATGCGATCGATACGCTGCGCCAGCTGGCTACGGAAGCCCAGGTGCAGCAGGCGCAGGAATACTGTCATGCGCTCAAGGGCGTCACCGGCAATATCGGCGCCACGGCGCTGTATGAATGCGTGGGTGCGATCGATGCAGAACTCAAGAAGGACACGCTGCCGGACGCAGCAGCGCTCGATTCCGCGCAGACGCTGCTGCAGGCGGTGATGCGCGACATCGACAGCCTGGCCGCGACGCTGTCCCCCGGCCCTCTGCCCGTTGGTGAACCCCTGGCGCCCGGCCAGGTACGCGAGCGGTTGGCGCAGCTGGCGCAGGCCCTGCAGGATGACCTGGGTTCAGCCGAACCGCTGCTGGCGGCCTTGCGCGCGGGCGTCGACGGCACGCCCCTGGCTGCGGACATCGATGCGCTTGCGGCGCAGATCGACGTGTTTGCCATCGATGAAGCGCGTGCGCAGCTTGACGCATTGCAGGACCGACTGACACACACATCCTGAGTTATTCGATATGACTAAAACCGTGCCTGTCCGCCCCCGCATCCTCATCGTCGACGACGTGCACGAGAATCTGCATGTCCTGATGAACATCCTGCGGGATGACTATGCGATTGCTGCCGCCACCAGCGGGGACAAGGCGCTCGAACTGGCACAGCAGCAGCCCTACCCGGACCTGATCCTGCTGGATATCAGGATGCCGGGCATGGACGGCTATTCGGTACTGGCCCACCTGAAATCCAATCCTGCCACGGCAGACATTCCGGTCATTTTCGTGACAGCGCTGGCCGATGCCAATGATGAGGCGCGCGGACTCAGGCTCGGCGTGGCCGACTACATCACCAAGCCGGNNCCAAGCCGGTCAATCCCGAACTGCTACACCTGCGCCTGCGTACCCATCTGGAATTGCGGCGCTATCGCAGGAATCCCGCCCTGTTCGACGTGGCCCAGCACGCCGACCCCGATCGCCCGCCCTCGCTGCTGGTCGTCGATGATGTCCCGCAGAACATCCACGAATTGCTGGAAGCGCTGAAGGACGACTACCGCATCCTGGTCGCCCGCTCCGGCGCCAAGGCGCTCGAGCTGATCGAGGGGCCGAGCCCGCCCGATCTCGTGCTGCTCGACATCATGATGCCGGAAATGGACGGCTACGAAGTCTGTCGGCGCATCAAGGCCTCGCCGGCGGGCAACCGGATTCCGGTCATTTTCGTCACCGTGGTCGACGCGATCGAGGACAAGGTCAAGGGCTTCAGCATCGGGGCGGCCGACTATGTCACCAAGCCGTTCGACATCGACGAGGTGCGTGCCCGCGTGCGTACTCACCTCGAACTCGCGCGTCTGCGGAATGTTCTCGAAGACCTGGTTGCTCAGCGTACGGCCTTGCTGGAGCAGAGCGAGGAGAAATACCGCATCCTCGCCGACTATTCGCCCAACTGGGAATACTGGCTGGCGCCCGATGGCAGTTATCTGTATGTGTCGCCTGCCTGCAAGGAGGTATCGGGTTATGCGCCAGCCGATTTCTTTGCGGACTCCGGTCTGATGGAGCGCATCATCCATCCCGACGATCTCGACGCATGGAAGGCGCACGTTTCGTCCGGATCCGGCGTGAACTCCGGCCCGCAGGTCTTCCGGATTCGCGCCCGCGATGGCAACGAGCACTGGATCGAGCATGTGTGCAAGCCGGTGTCCGATGCGGCGGGCACGCCGCTTGGCTTGCGCGGCTCGCACCGCGACATCACCGACCGCCAGAGCGCCGAGGAAATGCTGGATTTTCTTGCGCATCGCGATCCCCTGACCAGTTTGCCCAACCGCGCATTGTTCGCGCAATTGCTCGAGCAAGCGGTCATGAATGCCGAGCGTGGCCACAGCCAGTTCGCGCTGCTGTTTCTCGACCTCGACAATTTCAAGACCATCAACGAGAGCCTCGGCCATAGCGTGGGCGACCAGTTGCTGATCGGAGTGAGCAAACGGCTGCAGGATCTGCTGCCAGACAGCAGTGCGATTGCGCGCATCGGAGGCGACGAGTTCTACATCATCGTCGAGCGCGGCATGAGCCTGCCCGGCATCGATCTGGTCGCCCAGCGCATGATCGACACGCTCGCCGAACCTTTCCTGCTGGATGAAAACCGGATTTACATCGGAGCCAGCATCGGCATCGCGCTATATCCGACCGATGGTCACGATGTCGCCACGCTGCAAAGCAGCGCCGATGCGGCGCTCCACCAGGCCAAGGCACAGGGACGGGGCATCCTGCGCTTCTTCTCGCCGGAGATGACCAGCCGCTCAAAGGCTCGCCTGTCGCTTGAAGCCGACCTTCGCCGTGCGCTGGAGCAGCAGGAACTGCGTCTGCATTACCAGCCGCAGGTCGACCTCGCCAGCGGCCAGATCGTTGGCCTCGAAGCGCTGGTGCGCTGGCAGCACCCCGAGCGGGGGATGGTCCCGCCCGACGAGTTCATCCCGTTGGCCGAGGAAAGCGGCCTTGTGGTGCCGCTCGGCGACTGGGTACTGCGGGCAGCGTGCCGCCAGATCAAGGTGTGGTCGGATGCCGGCCTGGCGCCTCGCCAGACGGCCGTGAATGTTTCGGCCGTCCAGCTGAATCGCGGCCATCTGGTCAAATCGGTCAAGGATGCGCTGCGGGAAACCGGGATCGCTCCCGAACTGCTGGAGCTTGAAATCACCGAGAGCTTCGTCCTGGCGGATCGGGACCAGTCCTTCAGGTCCCTGGCTGAACTCAAGGCTCTTGGCGTGCGACTGTCGATCGACGATTTCGGTACCGGCTATTCTTCGTTGGCCTACTTGCAGCAGCTCAAGGTGCACAAACTGAAGATCGATCTTTCCTTCGTGCGCGACGTGACCACGAACAGCGGCAATGCGTCGATCGTCAAGGCCGTGATCGCGCTGGGCCACAGCCTTGGGCTCGAAATCATCGCCGAGGGCGTCGAGGAAGAAGAGCAGGCGCGCTATCTGCATGCGCTGCAATGCGACGTGATCCAGGGCTACCTGATCAGCCGCCCGCTGCCGGTCGACGAGATGACGCGCTTCATGCAGACATTCAGGCCGTCCTGATCCGACGGCGGCTGGCAGGAGCACCAGGGGAATAGATGCGTCTGGAATGACAAGGGGCTAGCCGAAGCTAGCCCCTTGTCTTGTATGGTGCGCCCGAAGAGATTCGAACTCCTGACCCCTTGGTTCGTAGCCAAGTACTCTATCCAGCTGAGCTACGGGCGCTTTGAAGGTTGCGCATTATACGCAGTTTTCATGATGTTGGACAGGTCTTGAACCTGCCCGTGTTTGGCGGAGACGGAGGGATTCGAACCCTCGATACAGGTTTAAGCCCGTATGCTCCCTTAGCAGGGGAGTACCTTCAACCTCTCGGCCACGTCTCCGAACCGCCGCGCATTGTATCGGAATGCGCGGCGGAAAGCCACCTTACGCGGTCGCCTTGTCGAGTTCGAAGGCTTGATGCAGCGCGCGCACCGCGAGTTCCATGTACTTGTCCTCCACCACGACCGAGATCTTGATTTCCGACGTGGAGATCATCTGCAGGTTGATGTTTTCCTTCGACAAGGTCTCGAACATCTTGCGTGCGATGCCGACGTGCGAGCGCATGCCGACCCCGACTATGGAGACCTTGGCGATCTTGTCGTCGCCGGTGACTTCGCGTGCGCCGATGGCTTTGGCGTGGGACTTGACGATGTCCATGGCTTTTGCGAAATCGTTGCGGTGCACGGTAAAGGTGAAGTCGGTGGTGTTTTCGTGGCCGACGTTCTGCACGATCATGTCGACGTCGATGTTGGCGTCGGCGACCGGGCCCAGGATCTGGTAGGCGATGCCGGGCTGGTCGGGCACGCCGACCACGGTGATCTTGGCTTCGTCGCGGTTGAAGGCGATGCCGGAAATGACGGCCTGTTCCATGGTGTTGTTTTCCTCGAAGGTGATGAGCGTACCGTCGCCTTCGTCCTGAAAGCTTGAGAGCACGCGGAGTTTGACTTTGTACTTGCCGGCGAATTCGACCGAGCGGATCTGCAGCACCTTGGAGCCGAGGCTTGCCATTTCCAGCATTTCCTCGAAGGTTATGGTCTTGAGCCGGCGCGCCTCGGGCACGATGCGCGGGTCGGTGGTGTAGACGCCGTCGACGTCGGTGTAGATCTGGCACTCGTCGGCCTTCAGCGCCGCGGCCAGCGCCACGCCGGTGGTGTCCGAACCGCCGCGTCCCAGTGTGGTGATGTTGCCCTGTTCGTCGACGCCCTGGAAGCCGGCGACCACGACCACGTGGCCGGAATCCAGATCGGCGCGCATTCTGGCTTCGTCGATGCTGAGGATGCGCGCCTTGGTAAAGGCGTTGTCGGTGAGGATGCGCACCTGCGCGCCGGTATAGCTCCTGGCTTTCAGGCCCAGGTCCTTCAAAGCCATCGCCAGGAGCGCGATGGTGACCTGCTCGCCGGTGGAGACCAGCATGTCCAGCTCTCGCGGATCGGGTTGTGCCTGGATGTCCCTGGCCAGCGCGATCAGGCGGTTGGTCTCGCCCGACATGGCGGAAAGGACCACCACCACCTGATGTCCGAGCATCTTGAATTTGGCGACGCGCTCTGCCACTGCGCGGATGCGTTCGACGTTGGCGACCGAGGTGCCGCCGTATTTTTGTACGATGAGTGCCATGATGGTTGAGAGTGAGTTAAGCGCGTGATTCTAAAGGATTAGCGCGTAAACAGGGCAATCGACTCCACATGCGCAGTGTGCGGGAACATATTGGCCACGCCTGCTGCTTCGAGCCGGTAGCCCTTGACGTGCACCAGTACCTCGGCATCGCGCGCCAGCGTGGCAGGGTCGCATGAAACGTAGACGATGCGGTGCGGCGCGCCGCTGTCGGGCAGGGATTTGACGACTTCGATGGCGCCGCTTCTGGGCGGATCGATCAGCAGCTTGTCGAAGTGCCCCAGCGCGGCGAATTTTTCCGGTGTCATCTCGAACAGGTTGTCGACCGCGAAGCGGGCGTTGGCCAGATGGTTGTGCAGCGCGTTCGCGCGTGCACGGGCGACCAGTTCGGTGCTGCCTTCGATGCCCACCACTTCGGCGCCGCTCCGGGCGATGGGCAGGGTGAAGTTGCCCAGTCCGCAGAACAGGTCGGCGATGCGTTCGCCGGGTTGCGGGCCCAGCAGCCGCAGCGCGCGGCTGACCAGTGCACGGTTGATGGCGACGTTGACCTGGGTGAAATCGGTGGGCCGGAACGGCATCACCAGGCCGAATTCGGGCAGGCTGTAGCTGAGTTCGGGGGCAATGTCGGGCCAGAACGGACGCACGGTGTCGGGGCCTTTCGCCTGTTCCCAGATCTGCACGCGATGCTGGTCGGCAAATGTCCGCACCTTGGCGGCATCGTCGTCGGACCAGGGCTCGAGCAGGCGGAACACCAGCACGGTGACGTGCTCGCCGACGGCTACCTCGATCTGCGGGATGCGGTCGGCGTTCGACAGCACGCCCATCAGTTCGCGCAGCGGCTGGATCAGCGCCGAGACATTGGGGGTGAGGACCTCGCAGCTCGCCATGTCGGCGATGTAGCTGGAACGCTTTTCGCGGAAGCCGACCAGCCCGCCGCCTTTCTTGTCGACCCAGCGCGCGGACAAGCGTGCGCGCGTGCGGTAGCCCCAGCTCGGGCCGTGCAGGGCGGACAGCATCACTTCGGGTTTGATCTTGCCGATGCGGGCGAGGTTGTCTTCCAGCACGCGCTGCTTGGCGGCCACCTGGGCACGGGCTTCCAGATGCTGCATCGAACAGCCGCCGCAGCGGCCGAAGTATTGGCAACGTGGTTCGGTGCGCTGCGCGCTCGCCTTGAGAATGTTTACCGCGTTGGCCGAGTTGTACTTGGCGTGCTTGCGGTAAATGGAGATTTCCGCGCGTTCGCCTGCCAGCGCGCCGTCGACGAAGGTGACCTTGCCGTCGACGCGCGCGATGCCGTGGCCCTCGTGATCGAGGGACAGAATGTCGACGACCGGATTCATGCCCAGGCCGCCAGGAATTCCTGCCAGTGCGGGGCGGGGTGGGTTTGCACGGTGCTGCGCGCCAGTTCGACTTCGGCAGCGTAGGCAGCCTCGGAAAGTGTGCCGCGTATTTTCTGGAAGCGCAGGTAGACCAGCCAGGTGTTCATCACGTCGGTTTCGCAATAGTTGCGGATGGCGTCGATCTGGCCGTTCTGGAAGGCCTCCATCACCTTCGATCCGTCCATCCCCAGCTTACCGGGAAAGCCGCACAGCTTGGCCATCTGGTCGAGCGGCGCATTTGCGCGCGGCTGGTACATCGCCAGCACGTCCATCAGATCCAGGTGACGCGTGTGGTAACGGCCCAGATAGTTGTTCCACTTGAATTCCTTGTCGTCGTCGCCCCAGTCCCAGTAGCGTGCCGCCGCCACGCCATGGATCAGGCTGCGGTAGTGCAGTACAGGGAGGTCGAAACCGCCGCCGTTCCACGAGACGAGTTGCGGGGTGTAGCGCTCGATGCCGTCGTAGAAGCGCTGGATCAGTTCGGCTTCGCCGCTGTCCGGCTCGCCCAGCGACCACACCTTGAGCTGGTCGCCGCTTCTGAGCACGCAGGAAATGGCGACGATGCGGTGCAGGTGGTGGGGCATGAAGTCGCTGCCGGTTTTCTGGCGGCGGGCGAGCAGCGCCATCTCGGCGAGCTCGGCCTGCGCCAGCGAGGCCTCGTCGATGCTGTTGACTGCGGCAAACCCGGCGAGGTCGGGAATCGTTTCAATGTCGAAAACCAGGGTGGGGTGCATGGAGCGGGCGGCAAGCAAAAACCGCCATTTTACGCTGTCAGTGCAGGGCTGCGTCGAGTGCCGACGCCGCGATCAGGGCATCCAGATAGGCCACCGAGATCTGATGCAGCGGAATGTCCAGCTGCTGCGCATAGTTGGCCAGCGTGTCGACGTCGTTGTTTTCGCAGGCATAGGTCAGCTGCAGCATGGCGCTTTCGGCTGAGGGGTGCGCACTCAGCGCGCGTGCACTGGTTGCCGACAGGCCCAGCTTGCGGATGAGTTTTTCGACCGGTAACGACAGGGCATGCGGGGCAATCGACAGCAGACCGATTTCGAAGGCAGCCGCGGCGCTCTCGGCCGGCGCGCCGATACGGGTGATCTTGCCCATGAACAGGGCCCGCGTGAGGGCGGTCACGGCATAGTGGCGCATCGCTTCGGTCGGCTGCTTGCCGGTCAGCGCCAGCAAGGCGGCCACCCGACGGGCACGCTGGGGGCCCAGCATGACCAGCGCATGGGCCGCCGATTCGGCAGGCCGGCTCAGGCCGCCGACCTGGGAGTTGGCGATGGCGAGCATGCGCGGCGCCATGTCCGGGTTCAGCCGGAAGAACTGCAACAGGGTGTCGACCGATTCGCGCAGTGCGATGGCCAGCAAATCCAGCTGCACAGCCTGTTCGTGGCTGATGTCGGCGGGCTGGGTGTCGCCGGAGAAGAAGCTGCCCTTGAACCAGGCGTTGTCGGGCCAGTGCGCCTGGGTATGCGCGTGCCGCACGCCTTCCACGATCAGGCGAGCAGACACTCTGGGCGGCGTTTCGTCGGCGTGGCAGGCGAGGTAGCGCCAGGCCGGCGCACTGTCCTGCACGACCGCATTGCTGCGACTGAGCGTGGGGCAGAATGTCAGGCCGGCATCCTGCAGGGCCAGGGCGCGCCCCAGATGCTGTTCGTTGTCGATGTCCACGCACCAGATCAGCTGGCGATGGTTGAGTTGCCGCGGAATATCGCTGAACAGCACGCCGGCGCTGATACGCACCAGCAAGGGCAGCGTGCCGGTCAGCCCGCCCTCGGTCAGGGAATACAGGCCGGTCAGCAGCATGTCTTCTTCCATTTGCCGCAGCTCGGACGGGGCATCGGCCGGTGCGGCGCGGCCGCGCAGAACCAGTTGATGCGCAACCAGGTTGGACGCGGAATCGAACAGGGCGTCGAACGACAGGAATCGTGCGCGCAGGGCTTCCTCGCGAACCGGGTCGTTGTTGTCGATTCCCAGCATTTGCGTCACGACGATGGGCTGTTCCGATTCGCCGGTGTTGATGCCGCCGCCGACTATGCGCGAGGGATGAGGATCGTCTTCTGGGATCATGTTGTTCAGTGCAGGGGGGGTGCGATCATTCTAGCGCTGCGAACCCTTTTTCGTATGATTCGGTCATCATTCAGGTTTGACGCAAGGATGCAGGAGATCGACAAGATGAAGAAAATTCTGTTGAACGCGATGATCGCCGGGGTGCTGGCTGTGCCTTCCGCAAGCTGGGCCGCGCCGGGCGAGGAGATCATCAGCCGTGCGGCCGACCAGCAGAGCGTCGCGGTCACCATTTACAACGACAATCTGGCCCTGGTGAAGGACGCGCGCCGGGTGAGACTGGGCCGCGACCTCAACCAGCTGGCATGGCGCGAAGTGTCGGCGCAGATGCGTCCCGAGACGGCCCAGCTGCGCAACCTGTCGAACCCTGCCGGCTTCCGGCTGCAGGAACAGAACTTCGATTTCGATCTGCTGACGCCGGAAAAATTGCTGGAAACATACGTCGGGCGCGAAGTCGCGGTGATCAGGGTCAACCCCGCTACGGGCGCGGAAACCCGCGAAACCGCCACGGTCCTGGCGACCAACGGCGGCGTGGTGCTGAAATTCGCCGATCGCGTCGAAACCGGCGTACCAGGTCGGCTGGCGTTTGCCGGCGTGCCCGACACCCTGCGCGACACGCCCACGCTGGTCATTTCGCTGATCAATCCGTCGGCGGGGCTGCAAAACCTGGAGTTGTCCTATCTGACCGGCGGCCTGTCATGGCGCGCCGATTACGTGGCCGAACTGAATGCCAAGGACGATCGTCTCGATATCAACGGCTGGGTGACGTTGACCAAT
>DONB01000251.1 GCA_003510325.1 Thiobacillus sp.
TCAAGCTGGCCAAGACCCTCGAGGACGTGCGCAAGTACGCCGAGGGCATGCTCGGCACCAAGATGGCCACCTACCAGACCGCCGGCGTCGAGCTGCCGGTTGATTCGGTGCTGGTGACCCAGGCCACCGACATCGCCAAGGAGCTGTACCTCTCGGTGCTGGTCGACCGCGCCACCCGTTCCATCACCTTCATCGCCTCGGCCGAGGGCGGCATGGAGATCGAGCAGGTCGCCGCCGAGAACCCGGACGCGATCAAGTCGCTCAACGTGAACTTCGTGCAGGGCCTGCAGCCCTACCAGTGCCGCGAAATGGGCTTCGCCCTGGGCCTGAACGCCAAGCAGGTGAACCAGCTGAGCA
Source organism: Thiobacillus sp. (assembly GCA_003510325.1). Taxonomy (GTDB): domain Bacteria; phylum Pseudomonadota; class Gammaproteobacteria; order Burkholderiales; family Thiobacillaceae; genus Thiobacillus. The sequence goes on from DONB01000251.1 coordinate 358, forward strand.
AGATCATGCTGGGCCTGTACAAGCTGTTCAACGACAAGGACCTGGCGCTGGTCGAGCTCAACCCGCTGGCCATCCTCACCAACGGCGACCTGGCCGTGCTCGACGGCAAGATCAATTCCGACGACAACGCCAACTTCCGCCACCCGGAACTGGTGGAGATGCGCGACATCAAGCAGGAAGACGAGACCGAAGTCCTCGCCAGCAAGTACGACCTCAACTACGTGACCATGGACGGCAACATCGGCTGCATGGTCAACGGCGCCGGCTTGGCGATGTCCACCATGGACGTGATCAAGCTGGAGGGCGGCGCGCCCGCGAACTTCCTGGATGTCGGCGGCGGCGCCAACAAGGAGAAGGTCACCGAGGCGTTCAAGCTGATCCTGCGCTCGCCGGACGTCAGGGCCGTGCTGATCAACATCTTCGGCGGCATCGTCCGTTGCGACGTCATCGCCGAAGGCATCATCCAGGCGGTCAAGGAAGTCGGCGTCAAGGTGCCGGTGATCGTGCGGCTGGAAGGCACCAATGCCGAGCTCGGCCGCACGCTGCTGGCCGAATCGGGGCTGGCGATCCTCGCGGCCGAAAGCCTGACGCACGCAGCCAGACTCGCCGTGGAGAAGGCAGCATGAGCATCCTCGTCAACCAGAACACCAAGGTCATCTGCCAGGGCTTCACCGGCAAGCAGGGCAGTTTCCATTCCGAGCAGGCGATCGCCTACGGCACGCGGATGGTCGGCGGGGTCACCCCCGGCAAGGGCGGGCAGACGCACCTGAACCTGCCCGTGTTCAACACCGTGCGCGACGCGGTGCGCCAGACCGGCGCCAGCGCGACGATGATCTACGTGCCCGCCGCGTTCGCCGCCGACTCGATCCTCGAAGCGGCCGACGCCGGCATCGAGGTCATCGTCTGCATCACCGAAGGCATCCCGGTGCTGGACATGATGAAGGTGAAGCGCGCGCTGGAAGGCTCCAAATCGCGCCTGATCGGGCCGAACTGCCCGGGCGTCATCACCCCCGACGCCTGCAAGATCGGCATCATGCCGGGCCATATCCACCGCCGCGGTTCCGTGGGCGTGGTGTCGCGTTCGGGCACGCTTACCTATGAGGCGGTCAAGCAGACCTCCGATCTGGGTCTGGGCCAGTCTTCGGCCGTGGGCATCGGCGGCGACCCGATCAAGGGACTGGACTTCATCGACTGCCTCGAAATGTTCGAGGCCGATCCGCAGACCGAAGCGGTGATCCTGGTCGGCGAAATCGGCGGCAGTCGCGAGGAAGAAGCGGCCGAATACATCCGCTCCAACATGAAGAAGCCGGTCGCCGCCTACATCGCCGGGCGCACCGCGCCCAAGGGCAAGCGCATGGGCCACGCCGGCGCGATCATCGCCGGCGGTGCCGGCACCGCGGACGCCAAGATCCGCGCGCTCGAAGCCGCCGGCGTCGTCGTCGCGCAAAGCCCCGCGTGGCTGGGCAAGGCGGTGCAGCAGGCGCTGGCAGCGCGCTGAAGCCCACTCGATGAAACTCGGCATCGCCCAGCTCAACCTCACCGTCGGCGACATCGCCGGCAACGCGGCCCGCCTGCTGGCTGCCGCCCATGAGGCGCACGCCGCCGGCGCGGCGCTGCTGCTCACCCCTGAAATGTCGATCTGCGGCTACCCGGCCGAAGACCTGGTGCTGCGCCGCGATTTCGCCGCGGCCTGCGCAGCGGCGGTCGAGCAGCTGGCCGCCGAGGCGCCGCCCGGACTGGCGCTGATCGTCGGCTACCCCGAGCGCAGCGACGACGGCCTGTTCAACGCCGCGGCGCTGCTGCGCGACGGCAAGGTCGAGACGGTGTACCGCAAGCATCACCTGCCCAACCATTCCGTGTTCGACGAGCAGCGCGTGTTCGACAGCGGCGATGCCGCCTGCGTGTTCGCCTGCGGCGGCGTGAATTTCGGCCTCAACATCTGCGGCGACATCTGGGAGGAGGGACCGGCCACCCGCGCGATGGAAGCCGGCGCCGACTGGCTGCTGGTGCCCAACGCCTCGCCCTTCGAGCGCGACAAGACCGCCCAGCGCGACATGCTGCTGGCCCAGCGCGTGCAGGAAACCGGCGTGGCCGTGGCCTACCTCAACGCCGTCGGCGGGCAGGACGAACTGGTGTTCGACGGCGCGTCGTTCGCGCTGAATGCCGACGGCGACGTGGTGGCGCAATGCCCGGCCTGGCAGGAAGGGCTGTTTTATTTCGATCTGGTGGGCGACACCTGCATCGGGCCGCAGCACGCCTTGCCGGATGAGGACGCCGCCGTCTACGATGCGCTGGTGCTGGCTGTGCGCGACTATGTCGGCAAGAACGGATTCAAGGGCGTGCATCTCGGCCTGTCGGGCGGCATCGA
>DONB01000009.1 GCA_003510325.1 Thiobacillus sp.
AGGAAGTCGTAGGCGGCGCGGAAACGCGGGTGTTCCAGCAGGCGATACGGACGTTGCCCGCCGCGCTGCTCAAAGCGCGGCTGCAAGGCCCAGATCTCCTTCATCATGCCGTCGTAGCGGCGCGGGATGGCGAGCTGGCTGCGCTGCGCGTCGAGCACGTCGTCCATCGCCAGGAACAGCGCAGGCTGCGGCTTCTCGCCGGCGGCCTCGAGCGCGTGCCAGCGCTGCAGCACCTGCGGCCACAGCAGCGTGCCGAACAGGAAGGCGGGCGAGGCCGGCTTGTCCTGCGCGATGCGCGTGTCGGTGGTTTTCAGCGCGGCGGTGATGAAGCGCTCCCCGGTGGGGTCGTCGAGAATCGTGTCCAGGAGCGGCAGCATGCCGTGGTGCAGGCCCTCGGCGCGCAGCTGGTGGACGCCGCGCAGGGCGTGGCCCGACATCAGGAGCTTCAGCGCCTCGTCGAAGATGCGCGCGCGCGGAATGTTGGCCAGGAGCGGCGCCAGCGTAGCGACCGGCCGGCGGGTGTCGGGGTCGATGTGGAAATCGAGCTTGGCGGCGAAGCGCGCGGCGCGCAGCATGCGCACCGGGTCCTCGCGGAAGCGCGTCTCGGGGTCGCCGATCATGCGCAGCACGCGTTTGTTGCAGTCGGCCACGCCGCCGAAATAGTCGTGGACTTCCTCGCGCACGGGGTCGTAATACAGCGCGTTGATGGTGAAGTCGCGGCGCGCGGCGTCGTCCGCCATGTTGCCGAACACGTTGTCGGACAGCAGCCGGCCGTGCTCGTCGGTCGGCCGTTCGTCTTCCTCCTCGGCTTCCTTCTGGCCGTTGGCGCGGAAGGTGGTGACTTCGATGGTGACGCGCCCGCACATCACGTGCACGATCTGGAAGCGCCGCCCGATGATGCGCGAACGGCGGAACAGGCGCCGCACTTCCTCCGGGGTGGCGTCGGTGGCGACGTCGAAATCCTTGGGGGTCTTGGTCAGCAGCAGGTCGCGCACCGCGCCGCCGACGACGTAGGCCTTGTAGCCGGCCTGCGCCAGCGTTTCGCATGTTTTCAGCGCGCAGTCGTCGAGCTGGTCGCGGCGGATACCGTGTTTGGACTGCGGCAGGATCTGTGCGCCCGCGGCGGTGCGGGGCTTGCGGCCAAATACTTTATCGATGATGCGACGAATCATGGGGTGCGCGAAGGCGGTTGTATGCGAAACAGCTTGGGATTATACAGGCTGGGGCCAGCCCTATTTCAGCGGGGATCCGGCCCCCTGCCGCCACAGCGCCGCGCTGCCGGGGCCGTACAGGGCCTCGAGCGACGCCGGGGTCAGCAGATCGGCCGGGCTGCCGAGTTGCCAGCGCCCGTCGCCGAACAGGAACAGCAGGCGGTCGCAGTGGCAGGCTGCCCAGTTGGGGTCGTGCAGGGTCAGCACCACGCTGTGTCCGGCGTCGGCCTCGCCGCGCGCCCAGGCCAGCAGTCGGGCCTGATGCGCCGGATCGAGATGCGTCAGCGGTTCGTCGAGCAGCGCGATGCGCGGTNNCTCGCCGCCGGACAGCGTGTCGAGCGGGCGGTCAGCGAGATCGGTCAGCTCCCAGGTGGCGAGGTGCGGCGCGAGGTCGGGGGCGGTGCCGAAGGGGTAATGGCCGAGCGCGACGAAGTCGGCGACATTGCCGAAGAAGCCGCCCTCGTCGCCCTGCGGCAGCAGGCCGATATGCTGGGCGCGAGTGAGCGGCGGCAGCTCGGCCACAGGCTGGCCGTCGAGCATGACCTGGCCTTGCGCAGGCGCAGTGAGGCCGGCCAGCACCGTCAGCAGCGTCGACTTGCCGGCGCCGTNNGATGAGCGTCGACTTGCCGGCGCCGTTGGCGCCGAGGATGCCGAGGACTTCGCCCGGTTCGAGCGCGAGGTCGAGCGAATCGACCAGCGTGCGGGTGCCGGTGTGGAGGGTGAGTTGCTGGATGGTCAGGCTCATAGCCAAGCTAGTAGTGAGGGCCAGCGTTGGTGTTGTATAGCCGAGCCTCGATGAATATACGTAGACCGTCAATGAGGCACGTTAATTCATTTGGGTGATATTGAACGACTGCTTCATCTATTGGTGCGCCCAACTCTTCCCAAAAGCTACCCAACTCATGCTGCTCTTCTAAGGAATACTTCTCATAAAGCTCAAAATGGTAGCGAGCTCTCTCAAAGACAAACTGGTACCAGCCAAATAGCCTGTCTAGGTTCGTGAGGTCGGCATGCCCGGGCATCCGATTTTGGGCGGCGGCGAGGATTTCTTTTTGAGCATACCCCGGTAGTCCTCTCCAGAGTTTCGCGTAGACATGATTCTTTTTTGGGGTCTGGCCGCAGAGAACCAAGGCGCACTTCAATAGAACCTCGAAACCCAAGATGCGGAGCAAAGACTGGGAGTCGGACTGAGTTTCAAGCGACCGAGATAGAAGGTCCGCATCGTCAAGGCGAGTCATGGCCTCGTTGTACATACGGCGAGCGTGATCTGACATTGGCTCAGCTAACGTAAATTGGACGGCAATTCTGCCGTATAACCAGGTTGTATCTGCCAACTCATGGCCTGCGCAACAACCACAACATCATCGGCACCCCGAGCAGCGCAGTCAGCACCCCCACCGGCAGTTCGCGCGGTTCGATCACGGTGCGCGCCAGCGCGTCGGCCAGCACCAGCAGGCTGCCGCCGGCCAGCGCACAGGCGGGCAGCAGGGCGCGGTGGCCGGCGAAGCCGAGCTTGCGCAACGCGTGCGGCACCATCAGGCCGACGAAGCCGATGCTACCGGCCTGCGCCACCACCAGCGAGGTGCAGGCGCCGGCCAGGGCGAACAGCGTCCAGCGCGTGGGGGCGACCGCCACGCCGAGCGAGGCGGCTTTCAGCGGCGACAGCTGCAGCACGTCGAGCCGCCGCGAAAGCGCCAGCGCGGCGCNNTCAACCGCCAGCAGCAGCGCCGCCCACAGCAGCGCCGGCTGGCCGGTCCACGCCAGGTCGCCCATCAGGAAGAACAGCATGCCGGGCAGGCGCTCGGCCGGCGTCACAGACAGCACCAGCGCGATCAGCGCGCCGAAGCCGGCCGCCAGCATGACGCCGGCGAGCAGGAGCGGCGTGTGGTCGCGCGCCAGCAGCCGGCCGCCGAGCGCGGCGGCGAGCGCCAGCGCCAAGAGGCTGCCGGCAAACGCCAGCAGGGAAATCCACGGCCACGCCAGCCCCGCCGCCATGCCGAGCAGGGCCAGCAGGCCGGCGCCGCCGGAGACGCCGAGCAGATAGGGTTCGGCCAGCGGGTTGCGGAACAGCGTCTGCATCAGCGCGCCCGCCAGCGCCAGCAGGCCGCCGCAGGCGAACGCCGCCGCCACGCGCGGTGCGCGCAGCTCGACGAGGATCTGCTGCGCCAGCTCGCGGTCGGCCGGCAGCGCGCCGGCCATCAGGCCGAGCGCAATCGCCGCGGGCGCGGCCAGCCCGAGCAGCAGCAGTCTGGACGCAGGGCTCAGGGCTTGGCTGCCTCGGGCAGCAGCGTCACGCGCTTANNCTTCATCACGACGGGCTCGAGGGGAACGTCGCCGTGCGGGCCGCGGTTGCCGCGCGGCACCGCGACGATGGCGTCGACCACGTCCATGCCGTCGACCACCTGGCCGAACACGGCGTAGCCCCAGCCCTCGACGCTCTTGCCGCGATGATTGAGGAAGGCGTTGTCCTTCACGTTGATGAAGAACTGCGAGGACGCCGAGTGGGGTTCGCCGGTGCGCGCCATCGCCAGGGTGCTGCGCAGGTTTTTCAGGCCGTTGTCGGCCTCGTTCTGGATCGGCGCGTTCTTGGGTTTTTCCGCCATGTCGGCCGTCATGCCGCCGGTCTGGATCATGAAGCCCGGGATCACGCGATGAAATACCAGACCGTCGTAAAACCCGGTCTTCACGTAATTGAGGAAGTTGCCGGCCGATTGCGGTGCCTGGGCGGGGAAGACTTCCACGGTGATGTTGCCCTTGCTGGTTTCGATCAGCACGCGCGGGTTGGCCGGCTGGCCGGCGGCGGGCGCGGTGGACACGTTCTGGGTGCCGGGTTCGCTGGCGCCGCAGCCGGAGATGCCGAGCATCAGCGCGCCGAGAAACAGCGTGACGGGAAAGAAGGGCGAGCGGGTCATCGGAAAGACTCCAAGGTAGAGAGAAGGTGGATTCTACGGGTGAGCGGCCGGCGGCTGAAATCGGTCGAACAGGCGGGCCGCATTGTCGTGCAGCAGATTGCCTTTCAGCGGCTGCGGCAGCGCGTCGGTCCAGCCCCGGATGTGCGCCACCACCTCGCCATAGTGTTGCCAGCGGTTGACGCTGAAGGTGTCGACCGCGACCACGAAGCGGTCGGGATGGCGCTCGAACAGGGCGCGCCATGCAGGCAGCAGCGTGCCGTCCGGGGCGATGCGTTCGTCGCGCACCGACGTGTCGATCCACAGTGTCTCGGGGTAACGCTGCAGCATGTCGGCCAACAAGCCGGGCTGCGGCAGCGTGCCGAGATGCGCCCACAGCACGCGCACCTCGGGCGCGATGGCAAACGCCCGTTCGACCACCTCGGCATCGCCGTGGATCATCACGACCAGCTTGCGCGCAGCGGCCAGCCGCACCAGCTGTTCGAACACCGGCTGCTTCGCATCGCGCGCAAACAGGTGCAGTTCGCCGATGCCGGCCCAGGCGCCGCTTTGCAGCCGAGCGGCTGCTCGCGCGGGCAGGCCGGGGTCGTGCAGCCAGTTGCCCTTGTTCAAATCCGACGCGTAGACGCCGAGCAGCGGAATCACCCGTCCGGGTGCATGCCGGTACAGCCGCTGCGCCAGCTGCGGCGGCGAACTTGTCACCACCAGCCGGCGGACGCCCGCTGCATCGAGGCTGGCCAGCACCGCCTCGGGTGAAAACACGGCCGCGTCAGGCGCGGCGTAGTGCGCATGGGCGTCGATCATCGGCGGCAGCGGGGGCGCAGCCATGCCTGCGGCGGGCCAGGCGCCGAGCAGGGCCAGCAGGAAGCGAAGGCGTCGCATCATTGGGTCGTCAGCCAGCCATCGAGCGCGGCGCGTACCGTGTCCAGCGGCTGGCAGCCGGTGCTGACGGAATGCAGCTGTGTGTCCTGCTGCAGGATCAGCGCGGGGAAGCCGCGCACGCCGGCCTGGCGCGCCTGGCGGAAATGCGCCTGGGTCCGGGCGCGTGCGGCCTCGCTGTCGAACGCCTGCAGAAACGCCTGCCTGTCGGCACCGAGTCCGGCAGCCAGGTCGGCCAGTACGCCGGCCCGCGTGACGTCGCGTCCCTCGGCGTAGAACGCGCGCTGGATCGCCTTGAACAGCGGGAAGATCAGCGCGGGGTCGATGCCGCCCACCGTCGCCACCGCCCGGCTGGCGGGTTCGGTGTCGTAGACGAATCCCTCCGGCAGGGCGTTCTCGAAACGGAAGGGCTGGCCGGTGCGGGCATGCACCTGATGCCAGTGATGCAGGAGCTCCTCGCGTCCTGCCGCCGTCAGCGGCGCGGTTTCGCCCGGCCGCAGGCCGCCCAGCACCAGCGCGATTTTGATGCGATCGCGATAGGCGTCGCGCACGCTTTCGATCACCGGCGAAAACCCCCAGCACCAGGAAGGNNCTGTCGATGGGGGAGTTCACAGCATAGGCAATCGGCAACGGCAAGCTCAGGGCTTGGGAGCGTCGTCGTGCTTGGGCGGGCTGTCGTCGTCCATGATGACGCTGTGGCCGGGGCCCTCGAGGTCGTCGAATTGGCCGCTCTTGGCCGCCCACAGCATGATCCAGGCGATGACGCCGACCAGCACGAGGCTCAGGGGAATCAGCAGCAGCAGGATGTCCATCTCAGAGGCCCCGGGCCTGTGGCTTGGCAGTTGGCGGGTGCATCGGCTGGCCTGCGGTTTCGGCGTTCTGCTTGAAATCGGACAACCGCAGTGCGTTCAGCACCACCAGCAACGAACTGGCCGACATGCCGATGCCGGCGATCCACGGCGTGACATAGCCCAGCGCAGCGGCAGGGATGGCGATCAGGTTGTAGCCGAGCGCCCAGCCGAGGTTCTGGCGAATGATCTGCTGCGTCTTGCGGGCGAGCGCGACGCCTTCCGACAGCGTGGCCAGCCGGCTACCGAGCATCACCATGTCGGCGGCGGCCTGCGCGACGTCGGCGCCTTCGCCCATCGCGATCGACACTTGCGCGCCGGCCAGCACCGGCGCGTCGTTGATGCCGTCGCCCACCATGGCGACGATGCGGCCCTGCTGCTGCAGCGTCTTCACATAGGCGAGCTTGTCCTCCGGCAGCGCGCCGGCGTGCCACTCGGCGATGCCGAGCTGCAGCGCCGTCGCCCTGACCGCAGCTTCGGCATCGCCCGACACCAGGTGCACCCGCAGCCCCTGTCGCTGCAGGGCGGCGAGTGCGGCGGGGGCATCCGCGCGCGGCGTGTCGGCGAGTGCGAACCAGGCGATCAGCTCGTTGTCTGCGGCGAGTGCGACCCAGCTTTCGTGCCCTTCAGGGTGCGTGTGCCCTTCAGGGTGCTCGCCGCCGCCTGCGGCAGGCGCCTGCGGCGGTGTCTCGCTGCGGGCGGCGAAACGTGGCGAACCCAGGCGATAGCTGCGTCCGTCGATGCGGCCTTCGACGCCGCGTCCGGGCGTATTGAGCACATCGCTGGCGCGGAGGGAGGTGTCCGTGGCATCTCGCAACGCCCGCGCGATCGGATGTTCGGAACCGGCTTCGAGCGCCGCGGCCAGTGCCCTCACCTCGGTTTCGCTGCGGCCGCCCAGCGGCACCACGCGGCGCACGGAGAGGCGGCCGTGGGTGAGCGTGCCGGTCTTGTCGAACACCAGGTCGGTGGCGCGCGCCAGCGTTTCCAGCGCATGGCCGCGCGTGGTCAGGAGACCCAGCCGCGTCAGCCGCCCGGTCGCGGTGGTGAGCGCGGCGGGGGTCGCCAGCCCCAGCGCGCACGGGCAGGTGACGACCAGGATCGACACCACGATCCACAGCACTTTCGACGGATCGATGGCATACCAGGCCAGACCGACCAGCACGGTAATCACCAGCAGCAGGCCGACGAACCAGGCGGCGGCGCGATCCGCCAGCTGGCCTATGCGCGGCTTCTCGCTTTGCGCGCGGTCGAGCAGGCGCACGATGGAGGCCAGCCGCGTATCGGCGCCGAGCCGTTCGACGCGCACGACCAGCGGACTCGCCTGGTTGAGGCTGCCGCCGACCACTTTAGCATCCCGGCTCTTCGATACCGGCAGCGATTCGCCGGTCAGCATCGCTTCGCTTACCGCGCTGTCGCCCTCGACCACCACGCCGTCGGCGGGCAGGGTTTCGCCGGGGCGCACCAGCACGTGGTCGCCTACCGTGAGGCGCGCCACCGGCACCTGTTCCTCGTCGCGTGACGGCCAGTGGGGCAGGCGCGTGGTGGCGGCGGGGATGAGCTTGACCAGTTCCTCGACCGCGGCGCCGGCGCGGCGGCGCGCGTTCATTTCGAGAAAGCGTCCGGTCAAAAGCAGGAAGACGAACATGGTGACCGAGTCGTAATACACCTCGCCGTGGCCGGAAAAGGTGCTGTAGACGCTGGCGACGAAGGCGGTTCCCACGCCCAGCGCCACCGGCACGTCCATGCCCAGCATGCGCCGCCTGAGGTCGCGCCAGGCGCCGAGGAAGAAGGGCCACGCCGAATACACCACCACCGGAATCGTGAGGATCAGGCTCGCCCAGCTCATCAGCAGCCGGATGTCTTCGGTCATGTCGGTGGCGGTGTAGGTCGGCAGCGCGTACATCATCACCTGCATCATGCCGAGTCCGGCGATCGCCAGCCGCTTGATCGCGGTGTTGCGCTCGCGCCGGTGGATGTCGTCGGAACGGCCGGGGTCGAACGGATGGGCGATGTAGCCGATGTCGGACACGGCTTTCAGGATCGCCGACAGCTGGATGCGGCTGTTGTCCCAGCGCACCCGCGCACGCCGGGTGGCGTAGTTGATCTCCACCGACAATACGCCCGGCAGCGCGGCGATGTGGCGCTCGTTCAGCCAGATGCACGCGGCGCAGACGATGTTTTCCAGGATCAGCGCGGCCTCGCGGATGTTCTCCGTTTCTGTCCGCACGAAGCTTTCCTGGATTTCGGGCAGGTCGTACAGGCCCAGTTGCGCGAGTTCGGCTTCGGCCTGCTGCGGGGTGGCGGGCAGGGCCGTGCGATGGAGGTAATACGCGCCCTGGCCGCTGTCGATGATGGTCTGCGCCACCGCCTGGCAGCCGCGGCAGCAGGCCTCCTGGGTCTGGCCTTCGAACTGGATGGGATAGTGGGCGCCGTCCGGAACCGGCAGGCCGCAATGAAAGCAGCCGTCCGAAAAAACCGGGGCGTCCGTGAGCGTAGGAGAGGAACTCACGAATCGCCCCGCAGAAGGACGCTGATGCGCGACAAGCCCGGGAGAGAGGTCGGACAGGCCGCTGGCGTCGAGCACAACTCTTTTTCAATACCGGAATCGGAAGCCGGCACCCTGCGGCATCGGGTAGATGCCCGGGTCGGCACGTCTGACGCCGATGCTTGTGGCTCCGGCGTCACTCCGGCTGGATTACATGGTGCGTTTGCTGTCGCCATTCTTCGTTACTGCCCTGTTCCCGGCTTGAAGGATGCCCCNNCAAACGGGCCATTATAGAAGCGGGCAGGGGAGGGACCCGCTTTCCGGCCTGACCGCGTCGCACGATAGCAGCATTGAAGATATGCATATCATAATATATCCGCTCGCGGGAAGGCAAGCCCATTGGAGCCGCCGGTGATTCCGCTACCATGGCAGCATGACCGAACGCTTTCATGGTGCCTCGTTCTTTCCCCCGGTCGAAACCGCGCTCACCGACCCCAACGGCCTGCTGGCGATGGGCGGCGACCTGTCGCCGGCGCGCCTGCTCGACGCCTATCGCCACGGCATCTTTCCGTGGTTCAACCCCGGCGAGCCGATCCTGTGGTGGAGCCCGGACCCGCGCATGGTGCTGGTGCCGGGCGAGGTGCGCGTCACCCGCTCGCTGGCCAAACGCATCCGCAACGCCGGCTTCGAACTGCGGATCGATACCGCCTTCGCCGAGGTGATGCGTGGCTGTGCCGCGCCACGTGACGATGCGTTCGGCACCTGGATTTCCCCTGAGATGGTCGCGGCCTACAGCCGCCTGTTCGAGGCGGGGTACGCGCATTCGGTGGAAACCTGGCGCGACGGCAGGCTGGTCGGCGGCCTGTACGGCGTGGCGATCGGCCGCATGTTCTACGGCGAATCCATGTTCAGCCGCGAGCCCGACGCCTCTAAGGTCGCGCTGGTGCGGCTGGCGCGACAGCTGCAGCAGTGGGAATTCGGGCTGATCGACTGCCAGATGGAAACCGCGCACCTTGCCAGCATGGGCGCCCGCACCCTGCCGCGCGCCCTGTTCGTGGAGAGGCTGGCGGAATTGGTAAACTTGCCGCATCTCTCCGGGCCCTGGACGTTCGACACTTAATGCACCCGACTGAACCGCCCTTCCAGCGCATCCAGTTCTACCTGACCGCGCATTACGACTGCAGCTACCTGCCGGGTCGGCAGGCGCGCTCGCAGGTCGCCACGCCGACGCACCTGATCGACGCCCATGCCTACAGCGCGCTGATCCGCGCCGGCTTTCGCCGTAGCGGCCAGTTCACCTACCGCCCGCACTGCGAGCAATGCCACGCCTGCGTGCCGGTGCGGGTCGAGGTGGCCGGTTTCGTGCCCAACCGCACCCAGCGCCGCTGCCTCAAGCGCAACCGCGACCTGGCCGCGCGCTTCGTGCCGCTCGACTTCAAGGAAGAGCATTACGCGCTGTATCGCCGCTACCTCGGCAGCCGCCATGCCGGCGGCGGCATGGACCGCGACGGGCCCGACCAGTACACGCAGTTCCTGCTGTCGTCCAACGTCGACAGCGTGATGGTCGAATTCCGCGATGGCGACGAACTGGTGATGATTTCGGTGATCGACCAGATCGATGACGGGATTTCCGCCGTCTACACCTTCTTCGATCCCGCGCGCGAACAGATGAGTCTCGGCGTCTACGGCGTGCTGTGGCAGATCGAGCTGGCGAAGCGGCTGGAGCTGCCCTATCTCTACCTCGGCTACTGGATCGCCGAGAGCCGCAAGATGGCCTACAAGAAGCAGTATCCGCCGCTGGAAGGGCTGGTCGACGGCCGCTGGCAGGTGCTCGACGCATGAGACTGTGGCTTCTGGTCATCGCGCTGGCGGCGCTGCAGGGCTGCGCACTCACCGTGAGCGACCCGCGCGCGCCCAGGCCCATCGACAGCTTCGCCCCGCTGGCGTCCGATGCGCGAGTCTGGGTCGAGCCCGGTTACGAGGCTTACGGCGTACGCGTGGCCGAGGCCATACCGGCCGCCATCGCCAGGGTCGAGGCTGCGCATTACCTGCCCTTCGCCCGCCCGCCGCGCGTATATGTGTGCGGCAGCGAAGACTGCTTCCGGCGCCATGTGATGACGCCGAAGCTCTCGGCCGCCGTGGTGCCCGACAATCGCCTGATCCTGTCGCCCAATCTCGACGGCCGCGAGCGGCACCGCCTGCCCGCGCTGCTCGCGCACGAACTTGCGCACCTGCATCTGGGCCAGCGCATCGGCCACTATCACAGCACGCTTCCGGTGTNNCGGGCCTCGCTGACCGCCGACGGCGGCGGCGCCGAATACGCGACCGATGCGCAGGCCTGGGCCGCGATCCGCAACGGCCGACGGGTCAACCTCCAGGTGCGCGATGCGCCCGACAAGCGATACAAGGCCAAAGCATCCCGGCTCACCATTTTCGAGTTCTACCGCCAGTCCATGCTGCTGGTCGGCTGGCTGAAGGCGCAGGACGAGGCACGCTTCCGCCAGCTGGCGCTCGCCGTGCAGGACAACGCCGACTTCGAGATCGCCTTCTGGGGCATCTACGGCCAGGCACCCGCCAGCCAGCTGGCGGGATTTTTCGACAGCGCGCAGAACGAAACCACCGTATCGAACGATAATCAGCCGGTCCTCGCCGCACCCGCAAAACCCTGAACCGACGCCAACATGAAACCCTATCTCGACCTGATGCGCCACGTGCTCGAGCACGGCACCCGTAAAGACGACCGCACCGGTACCGGCACCCTGTCGGTATTCGGCTGGCAGATGCGCTACAACCTCGCCGAAGGCTTCCCGCTCGTCACCACCAAGAAATGCCACCTGCGCTCCATCATCCACGAACTGCTGTGGTTCCTGCAGGGCGATACCAACATCAAA
>DONB01000021.1:0-161 GCA_003510325.1 Thiobacillus sp.
CGGTCGGCGCCCGGGTCTGGATGCGCTGCACCAGCTCGGCCACCACGCGCGCGGCGGTGGCGAAATGCTGGGCGTTGTGGTTGGCCAGCGACACCGCAATCGACGGGATGCCGAGCAGGTAGCCTTCGGTGGCGGCGGCCACGGTGCCGGAATAGATGGTG
>DONB01000021.1:202-3821 GCA_003510325.1 Thiobacillus sp.
AGGCCGGGGGCGAAATATCCATCGTCGTTGGAAAGCAGAATGCGCATCAGCGGAAGCCTCCGGACAGGACCGGCAGTCGGCGCAGGAAAATCATGGCATTGATGCGGACGTCGAACATGCGCCCGATTCTAACATCGGGATTTGATCGCTTAGGCGTACAAATCGCACTTCGCATCACTTTAAGGATGCGCCCGGACCGTTGTACATGAAAGCGGGCGCAAGGGCGCCCTGCAGGCCCTGCATCGATCCTTGTGCGGGCGGCGCGCCCTTCGCGGGAGCCTGTATTCAGTCGTACTCCCGGGTGTAGAACGCATCGAAACTGCTCTGCTGGCCGGCCTGCGCCTCCAGCCGCACATGCGGCGTCAGCTGGTACAGCACCTTGACCACCTGGCTCAGCCCGTCCAGGCTCTGCTCGTAGCTCAGCATGGCGCGCGAAGACAGCCGCTTGCCGACGCTGACCACGGTGGTGGCGAGATCTTCGCCCTCGCCCGCACGCACGCCGAAACTGTCGATGCGCAGCGCATCGGCCAGCTGCGCCTGGAAGTTCACCGACTCAGCCTGATTCAGCAAGGCGCCCGCGGCAATCTGCAGCAAGGCAAACTCCTCCTGGCCGCTGTTTTCCAGCCCGTGCCCGAGCACCAGCCAGGCGAGCTTCTCGGTATCGGGCAATGCCGGATCGGAATACAGTGTCACCACCGGGCGCAGCACCGTGCCCCTGACCTGCACGCCGACCTTCACCGTCGGGGTCTTGCGCACCGCCAGCACGTCCAGCCCCGGGTTGTCGATCGGACCGATGAAGCGCAGCACGCCGCGCTCGATATCGAGCGTCTGCGCATACGCCGCATAGCGTCCCTCTTCCACCTGGATCGTGCCTTCGCCGCGCAGGGTCTGGTTGACCGTGAACACGCGCAGCTGGCCGCCCAGGCGCGCGTCGAGGCCCGCGCCCTTGAACAGGAAGTCGTCGCCCAGGCCGAGCTTCAGATCGAGCGCCAGCGGAAAACGCTGGGCCGCCGGTTTTTCACGCGGCGCCTGGCCCACGATCACCACGTCGCTCGACAGCCTGGGCCGGCTCGCCTCGGGCGTTTCCAGCCGTGCGCGGTCGGCCTTCAGTTCGCCGGTCAGCTGCAGGCGCTTCGAATCCAGATTGAGGCGGGCGATGCCGGACACGATCACGCGGCGGTCGCTGCGGTTGAGGGCGGAAAATTTTTCGAAGTTCAGCGTCAGCCCAGCCTGCGGATTCTTCAGCTGCGCTTCGCCGCTCACCACGATGCGTCCGCTCTGGCCTTTGAGTTCGCCCTGCTGCACCTTCACCCGGTCGTCCGTCAGCGCCAGCTTCAACAGGCCGTCGGTGATGGCGATGCCTTCTTCCGGCATGGCAAAGCGGATCCGGCTGGCCTCGATCTCGCCATCGATGCGCGGCGCCGCCAAGCTGCCGCTGCCCGTGAGCTGCGCGGTCAAGCGGGCGTCGGCGCGGATGCCGACAGGCAGGAAAGGCCGGAGCAGTCGCAAATCGGGCACATCGGCCTGCGCCGTCCACGCCACCGGCGCGCTGCGCGGCAGGGTGAAGAAGGCGCCCTCGCGCTGCAGCGTGGCACGACCTTCCGCGCGCAGCTGGCCGGCTTCGCGGCCGGCCGCCTCGACGCGCGCGGTCACGCGGCTGGCCGCAGCATCGAGGTCGAACGCCAGCGTCGTCAGCCCTAGATTCACTGCCGGGTCCTTCAGCCGCACATCGCCGCTCTGGCGGACGAGGCGGACCGTGCCGTCGAGCGTATCGCCGATGCGCAGGTTCCAGTTGCCGTCGACCCTGAGATCGGTGGTAAAAGGCGGCGCGGTTTCCAGAAAAGCCAGCAGCGGCGCCAGCGGCAGGTTGGCGAGCGTGCCGCGCGAAGCCAGCCGGGGACCTTGACGACTGAATTGCTCGNNAAGCGACAGCAGCAGGGTGGCGGGCGCGCTCAGCCGCATCGGCCAGGGCCCCTGCGCCTCGGCCTGGTTCAACTGCCCGCGCCAGACCTGTCGATCATCGAGCCCGCCTGCAAGGCTCGCGCTCACCCGCCAATCAGGCAGGCTGGCATCGAGCGTCAGGGTATGGGCATTGCGACGGCCCTGCAGATTCGCGCGAACAGCATTCACGCGCTGCCCGGCGAGGCGCACGCCGCGCGCGTCGAGCTGGCCGCTGAAGACGCCGTTGGCGGTGGCCTGCAAATCGAGCTGCAGGTTCAGCGTATCGGCAGCGATGTCGCCGGGCAGGCGCAGGCCGCTGGCCGCCACCTTCGCGTCGATCTGCGGCAGCGCGGGATCTCCGCTCACGCTGCCGCTGCTGGTCAGGCGCCCGGCCAGGCCGAGATTCAGCCGTGCCAGCGCAGGGGCATCGATGTCCCAGCCGAGGCGATCGCCGGCGCGGCCATAGGCGCCTTTCAGCTTCGCCAGATTGCCGGCCAGATTCAGATCGACGTCGGCGTCGGCGAGATGCCGGTTTTCGTAGCGCAAGCGGCCCTTGCCGGTGACCGGACGCCCCTCGAGCTCGCCCGGCGGCAGGGTGAACTGCGTCTGCAGCCGCAGTTCGGGGGCCAGCGCACCCTTCGCTTCGCCGCGCGCATTCAGTCGCCCGCGCGGAAATTTGCCGAAGCGCGCCGGGTTGATCTGCGCAGCGTCGAACTCCGCGGAAAACGCGCGGCCGGCATCGAGCTGCAGCACGCCCGTCGCGGTCAGCCGGCCCGCCTGGCCGCTGAAGCGGGCCGATTCCAGACGCAGCGCGGCATCGGCATGGCTGAGCGTGAAGCGGCCCTGCCCCCAGGTTTCGGCCACCTCGGCGTCGAGCGTCTGCCGCAGCGCGTCGCCTGCCAGCTGCAGCGTCGTCTTGATGCGGGTGGCATACAGGTCGCGATGCAGCCCGGCCAGATCCAGGCGCGGACTCGCGAGGTCGACGCTGAAGCGGCCGTCACGCCACCGGCCGTCGCCGGTGAATTGCCCGGCCTTGCCAAGATCGATCGCCAGCGCGCTGAAGTCGGCGTGCGTGGCGTCGCCCACCACGGCGCCGGTGAGGTTGGCGAGCGGCAGTCGGTCCTGGTCGAAGCGCCCGGCCAGCCGGTTGGTCAGGCTGAAGGTGCCGAGCAGGCGCTCGCCCGGCTGCCCTTCGAACACCCCGGAAAACGCCAGGTCGGCGGCGGGCGCATCCGCCACGAACTGACGCGGGTCGGNNCCAGAAGCCGCGGCAGGCGCACGCGGGCAAACGGCGCGGCTTCTCCGCGGGCCATCAGCATCATGTTTTCAGCCTGGGCATCGAACTGGAATAGCACTGCCGCCAGCGCGCCCGTCAGCTCGAGCTGCGCCGTCATCGGCAGCGGGTCGCTGCGCGTCGCCTCGATCCGGCCATGCAACGCGAACGGCGCGTCCTTGCCCAGATCGAGTTCGCCGCCCAGATCCGCCCACGGCGATTCCAGCGACAGCCCGCTCAGCTTGTAGCGCGCGCCGGTACCGTCGAGGCGCCCCCGGAGATCGCGAAACGCCAGCGCCGTGCCCGCCTCGATCACATCGAGCCGCGCCAGATCGAGCACGCGCACATTGACGTCCAGCGGCAGGCGCAGGCTGACAGGCAGCTCGGGCGGCGTCGGGTCCTTCT
>DONB01000128.1:0-1818 GCA_003510325.1 Thiobacillus sp.
GCCCAACATCTGCATGCGGTCGCCGCGGATCTCGGTGGCATATTTCTCGATGCCTTCCTTGTCGGTGTACTTGCGGGTGCGGATCGAGCCTTCGACGTAAACCTGGCTGCCCTTCTTCAGATACTGGCCGCAGACTTCGGCGGTGCGGCCGAAGAAGCTGACGCGGTGCCATTCGGTCTGCTCGACCATCTGGCCGGTCTTGTCCTTATATTTGTCGGTGGTGGCGATGGCGAGGTTGGCGACGGCTTCCCCGCTCGGCAGGTAGCGCATTTCGGGGTCGCGCCCCAGGTTGCCGACCAGAATGACCTTGTTGACGGATGCCATGTTTTCCCCCGGATTGAAAGTGGATTGGTTGATCGTGCTGAGTATGGTGCGAATTCTATCAGGCTGTTTCCAGCAGGCTGCGCGCGCCGGCTTCGTCCCACCCCTTGAGGCTGACCTTGAGCATGGCCACGCCTTCTTCGGCCAGCACCACGGCTTCGACCACGCCCGCCACCTCGGCCAGTTGTGCCTTCAGCAATGCGGCCTGGTCGGCTGGCATCACGCCGACGCGGAACAGCCGGGTCCTGATCGCGGGCGGCGCGGTCATCGACAGGCTCGCCAGCAGCCAGATCGCCATCAGCACGACGCAGAAAATGAACACGGCCGCAAAACCATGGTGCTGCGCCAGCCAGCCGCCGAACACGCCGCCGAAGAACAGGCCCAGCGCCTGCGCGGTATTGTAGACGCCCATCGCGGTGCCCTTGGCCGACACCGGAGCCAGCTTGGAAATCAGCGAGGGCAAGCTGGCCTCGAGCAGGTTGAAGGCGACGAAGTAGAAGAACAGCGCCCACACGATGCCCCAGAAATGATCGATGCCGAACGCCAGCCCCAGCTGGGCCAGCAGCATCAGCGCCACCGAACCGACGAAGACCGGCTTCATCTGGCCGCGCTTTTCGCCATAGATGATGCCGGGCACCATCAGCACGAAGGAACCGAGCAGCACCGGCAGGTACACCGCCCAGTGGTCGTCGGCGGCCAGCCCGCTGTTCTTCAGCGCCACCGGCACCACCACGAACATCGCCATCTGCGCCGCATGGAGGGCGAAGATGCCGAAGTCGAGCCGGGCGAGCTGGCCGTTTTTCAGTACATCGACCAGTTTCGCCGGATTGGCCTGGGCGTCCGCATGGAAATGGCTGTCGGCGGGGTCGGGCACCCACACTTTCACCACCCAGATCNNACCCCGCCACCAGCGATACGGCAAAGGCGACGCCGATGGTCGAACCGACCAGCGCCATTGCCTTGGTGCGGTGCTCCTCGCGAGTAAGGTCGGCCAGCATCGCGGTGACCGCGGCGGAAATCGCCCCGGCGCCCTGCAGCGCGCGGCCGGCGATGGTCCAGTAGATGTCGATGGCGGCGGCGGCGAGAAAGCTGCCGAGCGCGAACACGATGAGGCCGAAGATGATGACCTTCTTGCGGCCGATGCGGTCGGACGCCATGCCGAAGGGAAGCATCAGGA
Source organism: Thiobacillus sp. (assembly GCA_003510325.1). Lineage (GTDB taxonomy): Bacteria > Pseudomonadota > Gammaproteobacteria > Burkholderiales > Thiobacillaceae > Thiobacillus. The sequence continues at coordinate 1,499 of DONB01000128.1, forward strand.
GCGCCTGGGTCAGGCCGTACATGCCGAGCGCGAGGCCGACCAAGGTGTGGTTGTCGCCGCCCGGCAGGTGCTCGGCGTACAGCGCGAATACCGGNNAGCCCAGCATGCGCAGGCCGAAGATCGCCGCCAGGCCCGATGCGGCGCGCTTTTCGGCGCGGGTCATGCTTTCGGACAGGTCGATCTGGGCCACTGCGGGTTCGGCTGAGTCGGGAAGTCCGTTATATTAGCAGGTTGCGAATTACGCTCGCCGCCTAATCGATGGCCGTCAAACAATGGAATTCATCCGCATCCGTGGCGCCCGCACCCACAACCTGAAGAAC
>DONB01000128.1:1873-3443 GCA_003510325.1 Thiobacillus sp.
GAGATCCACGACTACCTGCGCCTGCTGTACGCCCGCGTCGGCGATCCGCAGTGCCCGGAGCACGGCATCACGCTGGCCGCGCAGACGGTGTCGCAGATGGTCGACGCGGTGCTGGCATTGCCGGAAGACACCAAGCTGATGGTGCTAGCGCCGCTGGTGGTGGGGCGCAAGGGCGAGAATCTCGAGCTGTTCGCCGAATTGCGCGCCCAGGGTTTCGTGCGGGTGCGGGTCGACGGCAAGGTGTACGAGATCGACGCGGTGCCCAAGCTCGACAAGAACAAGAAGCACACCATCGAGGTCGTGGTCGACCGTTTGAAGGTCCGCGCCGACGCCAAGCAGCGCCTGGCCGAAAGTTTCGAGACCGCGCTGCGCCACGCCGATGGGCGTGCCCTGGCGGTGGAGATGGATTCCGGCAAAGAGCATCTTTTCTCCGCCAAGTTCGCCTGTCCGGTATGCAGCTACGCGCTGCCCGAGCTGGAGCCGCGGCTGTTCTCGTTCAACAACCCGATGGGCGCGTGCAACACCTGCGACGGCCTCGGCCAGATCACCTTTTTCGACCCGGCGCGCGTGGTCGCCTTCCCGCACCTGTCGCTGGCTTCCGGCGCGATCAAGGGCTGGGACAAGCGCAACCAGTTCTTCTTCATGATGCTGCAGAGCCTGGCGATGCATTACGGCTTCGATCTCGACGCGCCGTGGGAATCGCTGCCGCCGCGCATTCAGGACGTGATCCTCAACGGTTCCGGCGAGGAGGCCGTCGCCTTCCAGGTGCTGGCGCCGCGCGGCGGCTTTTCCACCAAGAGCTACCCGTTCGAGGGCGTGCTCGCCAACATGGAGCGGCGCTACCACGAGTCCGACTCGATGGCGGTGCGCGAGGAACTCGCCAAGTACCAGAACAACAAGCCCTGCCCCGCCTGCAACGGCACCCGGCTGCGCGAGGAGGCGCGCCACGTGATGGTCGGCGGCGTGCCGATTTTCCAGGTCAGCGCCATGCCGCTGAAAGAGGCGCTGGCCTTCTTCGAGGCACTGACACTCGACGGCCATCGCGCGCAGATCGCCGACAAGATCGTCAAGGAGATCGTCGCCCGCGTCGGCTTCCTCAACAACGTCGGGCTCGACTACCTGTCGCTCGACCGTTCCGCCGACACGCTGTCGGGGGGCGAGTCGCAGCGCATCCGCCTGGCCAGCCAGATCGGCAGCGGCCTGACGGGCGTGATGTATGTGCTGGACGAGCCCACCATCGGATTGCACCAGCGCGACAACGACAAGCTCATCGGCACGCTGCAGCACCTGCGCGACATCGGNNGCTCGCTCACCGGCCAGTATCTGTCCGGACGCCGGCGCATCGCCATCCCGAAGGAACGCCGCCAGCCCGATCCCGAACGGCAACTGGTGGTAACGAATGCCAGCGGCAACAATCTGAAACACGTCACGCTGAATCTGCCGGTCGGACTGTTCGTCTGCGTCACCGGCGTATCCGGATCGGGCAAGTCGACGCTGATCAACGACACGCTCTACACCGCGGTCGCGCGTCATCTCTACGGCTCCAGCGCCGAGCCGGCGCCGCACGACG
>DONB01000267.1 GCA_003510325.1 Thiobacillus sp.
AAGAACAACCCGGTGCTGATCGGCGAGCCGGGCGTGGGCAAGACCGCCATCGCGGAGGGTCTCGCGCTGCGCATCGTCAATGGCGACGTGCCGGAGAGCCTGAAGAACAAGAGCCTGATGGCCCTGGACATGGGCGCGCTGATCGCCGGGGCGAAATATCGCGGCGAGTTCGAGGAGCGGCTGAAGGCCGTCCTGTCCGAGGTCTCGGCGGCCGAGGGCGGCATCGTCCTGTTCATCGACGAGATGCACACCCTGGTGGGCGCCGGAAAGGGCGACGGCGCCATGGACGCCTCCAACCTGCTGAAGCCGGCCCTGGCGCGCGGCGAACTCCACTGCGTCGGCGCCACGACGCTGGATGAGTACCGCAAACACGTCGAGAAGGACGCGGCCCTGGCCCGGCGCTTCCAGCCGGTCTTCGTCGCCGAGCCGACGGTCGAGGACACGGTCTCGATCCTCCGTGGACTGAAGGAGAAGTACGAGGTCCACCACGGAGTCCGCATCTCCGACAGCGCCATCGTCGCCGCCGCCACCCTGTCGAACCGCTACATCACCGACCGCTTCCTGCCCGACAAGGCCATCGACCTGATGGACGAGGCGGCCTCGCGCATCCGCATGGAAATCGATTCCAAGCCCGAGGAGATGGACCGCAAGGAGCGGCGCCTGATCCAGCTCAAGATCCAGCGCGAGGCGCTGAAGAAGGAGAAGGACGCCGAGTCGAGGCAGCGGCTGGCCGACCTCGAGGACGAGATCGCCACGCTCGAGCGCGAGTTCAACGACCTCGAGGAAATCTGGAAGGCCGAAAAGGCCACGCTGACCGGTGCCACCAAGGTGAAGGAGCAGCTGGAGCAGGCGCGGCTGGAGCTCGAGGCCGCGCACCGCCGCCAGGACTTCGCCAAGGCCAGCGAGATCCAGTACGGCCGCATTCCCGAGCTGGAAAAGCAGCTCGCCGCGGCGCAGGAAGTCGAAACCCAGGGCTTCCAGCTGCTGCAGGACAAGGTGACGGCCGAGGAAATCGCCGAGGTGGTGTCGCGCGCCACGGGCATCCCGGTGTCCAAGATGCTGCAGGGGGAGCGCGACAAGCTCTTGCACATGGAAGACAAGCTGCACAGCCGCGTGGTGGGGCAGGACGAAGCGGTGCGCGTAGTTTCCGACGCCATCCGCCGCTCGCGCGCCGGCTTGAGCGACCCGAATCGGCCGCTCGGCTCCTTCCTGTTCCTCGGCCCCACCGGCGTCGGCAAGACCGAGCTGTGCAAGACGCTGGCCGAATACCTGTTCGATTCCGCCGACCACATGATCCGCATCGACATGAGCGAATTCATGGAGAAGCACTCGGTCGCGCGCCTGATCGGCGCGCCGCCCGGCTACGTCGGCTATGAAGAGGGCGGCTATCTGACCGAAGCGGTGCGCAGGAAGCCTTACTCCGTCATCCTGATGGACGAGGTCGAGAAGGCGCATCCGGACGTGTTCAACGTGCTGCTGCAGGTGCTGGACGACGGCCGCCTGACCGATGGCCAGGGCCGCACGGTCGACTTCCGCAACACCGTGATCGTGATGACCTCCAACCTCGGCAGCCAGATGATCCAGCAGATGGCGGGCGACGATTACCAGGTAGTGAAGCTCGCCGTGCTGGGCGAAGTGAAGTCCTACTTCCGCCCCGAGTTCATCAACCGCATCGACGAGGTCGTCGTCTTCCATGCGCTGTCCGAGGGCCACATCGCCAGCATCGCGCGCATCCAGCTGCAAGGCCTGGAACAACGACTGGCGCAGATGGAGATGAAGCTCGACGTCACCGAAGCTGCGCTTGCCGAGATCGCCAAGGCCGGCTTCGACCCGATCTACGGCGCGCGGCCGCTCAAGCGCGCGATCCAGAGCGAGCTCGAAAACGCGCTGGCGAAGGAAATCCTCGGCGGGCACTTCGCTGCCAAGGACACCATCCGGGTGGACGCGAAAGACGGGGTGTTCAGCTTCGATAAGGCCTGATCGTGGCGGGACTGATCGGAAGGTCAGCAGAAAGAGGGCGGATTCCGCCCTCTTTTTTTGGAGTGGCCGTTTACGACGACGGAACGGACCTAAGGCCACATGGCGTTGACTGGCTGGTTTCGGACTTTCGGCGCAACGCTCACTGCGTTGCCATTTTTGCCCGATTTCACCGCACCCCCTAGAATGACCTGACGTTACTCTCCGCCGGGTTTGTCTTGCCTGTTCGTTTTTTAAAAGCCTTGCTATTTTGCGCCGCGCTGTGCGCGACGCCGGCGCACGCGTTGACGGTGGAGGTCGATGCGCCCGATGAGATCAGGTCGCTGCTGACGCAGCACCTGGAAACGGCGCGTGCCGCTCGGCTGGGCGAGACGCTGGACGCGGAGGAAGTGGCGCGGCTGCAGCGGCAGAGCGAGCTGACGGCGCGCGATCTGCTGGCGACCGAAGGCTATTTCTCGCCGCAGGTGGACAGCGCGGTGGAGCGAGTGGGCGACGACTGGCGGGTGAGGTATCGGGTCGTCCCCGGCGCGCGCACGACGGTGCGCAGCGTGAAGCTGGATTTCGAGGGCGCGCTGAAAACGCGCGTCGAGTCGGCAGGCCTGCGGGGGCGCATCGAGCGCAATTTTTTCCTGAAGCAGGGGATGCCGTTCCGCCAGGCGGACTGGGAAACGGCCAAAGTCACTGTGCTGCGTCCGCTGCTGGGAGGCGCCTATCCGGCGGCGCAGATCACGGCGAGCGAGGCGCGCATCGACCCGGCCGCGCAGTCGGCGGATCTGTCCGTGACGGTCGACAGCGGCCCCGCGTTCTTTTACGGCCAGCCCCAGATCAGCGGCAGCCAGCGCTACCCGGAGTCGACCATTCGCAACCTCAGTCCGCTGAAACCCGGCAAGCCGGTTCGCCAGCAGGATCTGCTGGATTACCAGATGGCGCTGGAGACCAGCGGCTATTACGCGCAGGCCACGGTGCGCATCGACCCCGATCCGGCGCAGGCGGCGGCGGTGCCGATCCTGGTCGAGGNNGCGCCGGCGTCAGCACCGACACCGGGGCGCGGGTGCAGGCGTCGTGGCTGCACCGGGACATCGCCAATCGCGGGATGCGCCTGAAACTCGATGCGCGCCTGGAAACCGCGCGCCAGACCGGGGCGGCGGAACTGGCCTGGCCGCGCAATGCCAGCGGCTACGAAAACAGTCTCGGCGCGCAGCTCAAGCAGGAGGACATCGAAGGGCAGGAGACGCGTTCCACCGTGTTCGTAGCCAAGCGCAGCCGCACCCGCGGACAGATCGAAACGACGCTGTCGCTGCAGTACCAGACCGAGGAACAGATCATTGCCGACGTGGTGGATGAACGCAATCAGGCGCTGGTGGCCAACTATGCGTGGACGCAGCGCACGGTCGGACGCGCGTTCTATCCGCGGCGCGGTTACGTGCTGAGCCTGCAGGGCGGCGGCGCGGCCGAAGCGCTGCTGTCCGACACCAATTTCGTCCGGCTGTACGGCCGCCACACCCAGTATTTCCGCGCCGGCGCGCGGGGCCGGCTGATCCTGCGCGGCGAACTCGGCAGCGTGCTGGCCGACACGCGCGACGGCATCCCCACCGATTTCCTGTTCCGCGCCGGCGGCGACAACTCGGTACGCGGCTATGCCTACCAGAGCCTGGGGCGCACGCTGACCGGCGGCGTGGCGTCGGTGCGCTATCTCGCCACCGGCAGCGTCGAATACAACCACTTCTTCGAAGGCAACTGGGGCATGGCCGTGTTCGTCGACGCGGGCGACGCGGCCGACAGCCCGGGCGCCCTGTCGCCGGTGTTCGGCTACGGCGTCGGCGCGCGCTACCGTTCGCCGGTGGGGCCGATCAACCTCGATCTGGCGTATGGCGAAGCCACCGAGGAGTTCCGTCTGCATTTCTCGCTCGGAGTGTCGTTTTGAAGCGGGCCGCCTGGATTGCGGCGGGAGTGTTCGCGCTGCTGGTACTGCTGGCGGCGGCGGGCGCGTTCATGGCGACGACGGCCAGCGGGTTTCGCTGGCTGGCCGGCGC
>DONB01000081.1 GCA_003510325.1 Thiobacillus sp.
GACGGGTGGTGCGGCAGCAAGATGCTGGGCCGCCGGCTGCGCGCCGAACAGACGCGGATAGAGGGCGACGAAACGCGCCAGCCGCGCATCGGTCTGCTCGCGGCCGAGCGCCAGCCGCATGCCGCTGTCGAGGCGCATCCGCCAGGTCTGGCGCGGCGACAGCCGCAACTCTTCGATCGCCATGCCGAGCGGGGCCTNNCGGCGCTCGACCCGCGCCTCGCGAACCCAGGGCAGTTTTTCCAGACTGCCCCGCACGCGCTCGAGATCGACGGTAAAGAAGGTGCCGCGCACCTGACGCTCGGCCACCAGCCGGATCTGCGCCTCGGTGACGTGCGCCACCGGGGTTTTCACCTCGATGGCCTGCAGCGCGAACCACGGCTGCGCCGCCACCCAGCTGGTCACGCCATAGGCCAGCAGGGTGAGCGCCCCCCAGGTCAGCACACGGGCGACCTGGGTCAGCGGATGGGCGGCGAGCTCGGGGGATGTCACAGCGTCTGCTCCAGAATCTTCAGGCACAGGGTGTCGAAATCCATGCCCGCCACCCGCGCAGCCATCGGCACCAGGCTGTGGTCGGTCATGCCGGGCGAGGTGTTTGCCTCCAGCAGGTAGGGGTTGCCGAGACTGTCGGTCATCACGTCGACCCGGCCCCAGCCGCGCCCGCCGAGCAGACGGAAGGCATCGAGCGCAAGCTTGCGCAACGCCGTTTCCTGCGCCTCCGGCAGACCTGCCGGGCAGTGATACTGGGTGTCGTCGCGCAGATACTTGGCTTCGAAATCGTAGAACGCCTTTTCCTTCGCCGGCTCCAGGCGGATGACCGGCAGCGCGACATCGCCGAGGATGCCGATGGTGAATTCGGCACCGTCGATGAACTTTTCCGCCAGCACCAGCGCATCGTGCTCGGCGGCGAGCTCATACGCCGCTTGCAGCGTGCCCGGGGCGGTCACCTTGCTCATGCCGATGCTGGATCCTTCGCGCGCGGGCTTGACGAAAATCGGCAGGCCGAGCTTTTTTTCCACCGCCGCAAAATCGCTTTTCGCCGTGAGGATTTCCCAGTCGGCGGTCGGCAGACCGGCCGCGCGCCACAACAGCTTGGTGCGCCACTTGTCCATGCCGAGCGCAGACGCCATCACACCGCTGCCGGTATAGGGCAGGCTCAGCAGCTCCAGCGCGCCCTGCATGCAGCCGTCTTCGCCGTAGCGGCCATGCAGCGCGATGAAGACGCGGTCGAACTCGCCGCTGATGAGGTCGCCCAGATTGCGGTTGGCCGGATCGAACGGATGCGCATCCACACCCTGCCGCTGCAGCGCCGCCAGCACGGCCGCACCGCTGTTGAGCGAGACCGGACGCTCGGCCGAGGTGCCGCCCAGCATCACCGCCACTTTCCCGTATTGTTTAGCTGATTCAAGCGGGCTCACTGCCGTTCTCCAATAATTCGCACTTCGCGGATCAGCCGCACGTTGGTGCGCGCCTCCACGCTGTCTTCCACATGTTCGATCAGGCGCTCGATGTCGGTCGCGGTCGCGTTGCCCACATTGACGATGAAATTGGCGTGCTTGTCCGACACCTGCGCGCCGCCGATGCGGAACCCCTTGAGTCCGCAGACTTCGATCAGCCGCGCCGCATAATCACCGGGCGGATTGCGGAACACCGAGCCGGCATTGGGCAGGTTCAGCGGCTGCGACTCGATGCGCTTTTTCAGCAGGGTCTTGATCGTCTCGCGTGCCGCCGCGCCGTCGCCGCGGACGAGGCGGAACCAGCCGCCGATGAACCACTCCTGCTGCGGATGCTTCAAGGCCACATGGCGATAGCCGGTGACGTATTCGTCCGGCAGCCGCTCGTTCAGCTGGCCCTGGCGATCGAGCGTCTGCACCTGCACCAGCCGGTCCCAGGTCTCGCTGCCGTAGCAGCCGGCGTTCATCGCGATCGCGCCGCCGACGGTGCCGGGAATGCCGGCCCAGAATTCGCCGCCGACCAGGTCGTGATTCGCCGCGAAACGCGCCAGCTTGGGCGAGGCGACGCCGGCCTGCGCATACACCAGCGCGGTGTCGGCATCCTCCGGCGCCGGCGGCAGACCATGGGTGCGGCTTTCGATCGCCAGCTTCTTCAGCACGCCGTGCAGCAGGATGACCACGCCGGCCACGCCGCCGTCGCGCACCAGCAGATTGCTGCCCAGCCCCACTATGTGGATGGCTTCGCGCATCGGTACCGAGCGCACCAGCCAGATCAGATCCTCCAGATCGGCCGGGATGTAGACGCGCTGTGCCGCGCCGCCGGCACGCCAGGAGACGTGCTTCTTCATCGGTTCGTTGTAGAGGAAGCGCCCGCGCAGCACCGGTGCGGCACCGCCGCCCAGATCCATCTCGCTCATCCGGTAGTCATGCCGCATGGCTGTTCCCCAATGCCGGCGCCACCTGGCCGATGCTGCCGGCGCCCATCACCAGCACGACGTCGCCCGCCTGCGCAAGGTCGCGCACCGCACCCGGCACGTCGGCGACGTTTTCCACGAACACCGGCTCGACCTTGCCGGCCACCCGCACCGC
>DONB01000235.1 GCA_003510325.1 Thiobacillus sp.
GGCTTGGGCAGGTAGTCGTCGGCGCCGACCTCGAGGCCGATGATGCGGTCGATGTCCTCGCCCTTGGCCGACAGCATGATGATGGGCGGGAAGCCCGGCTGCGCACGCAACCGCCGCGCGATCGACAGGCCGTCCTCGCCCGGCATCATCCAGTCGAGCACCAGGAGATCGGGCCGCCGGTTGGCCAGCAGGCGATCCAGCGAGATCGCGTCTTCCGCGGTCTCGACCGCGTACCCTTGGCTCGTCAGGTATTCGGCGACCAGCTCGCGGATGCCGGGATCGTCGTCGGTCACGTAAATCGTGTCTTTTTCCATGCGATAACTATATCAGCGGGGGATGGCCCCTATTCCCCATCCCGTTACACACTGTTACAAAATCGTCCCTGCGCGAAACAATGCGCTTACTTTCCTCAACCAAACTGCGAAGCGTGGAAGCCAGACAAGGCGACCGCGGAAATGGAGAACACGATGAACACACGCAAAACATGGATTTTCGGAATGGCTGCACTGGGACTGGCTCTGGCCGCCCCGGTTCACGCTGCGCCCGACTTCATCGATGGTGCGTTCATGGTGGCCAAGCGCGAGCGCGCCGACGAAGTCCGCCCGGATCCCCGCGATGCCCGCAGGGATGACCGCCGCGCCAACCGGCGCGATGCCGAGCGCGAGGAACCGCGAGGGTACGGCTACGGTTACGAGCGACGCCAGCAGCAACGATTCGAAGACGAGGACCGCCCCCGCGGCCGTCGCTGAACCAGCTTGATTTGAAGCAACAGGAGAGTAACGATGACATCACGCACCTTGAAAAGCACACGCACCCTGAACACGGCCCTGATCGCCGGGCTGCTTGCCGTCACTGGCGCGGCGCAGGCCGGTCATGGCGACCGGGACGGGTTCACCACCCGCGCCCGGGTTTTGTCGAGTGTCCCGGTCTACGAAACGATCAACGAACCGCGCCGCGAATGCTGGACCGAAACGGTCGGCTACGAAACCCGCAGCTACCGTGACGGCAGCAACACTGGCGGCGCGATTCTCGGCGCCATCGCCGGCGGCCTGCTCGGCTCCACCGTCGGCAAGGGCGATGGCAGGGTTGCCGCTGCTGCCGCCGGCGCGGCGACCGGTGCGGTGGTGGGCGACCGCTGGAACAAGAACGGCACCCGCACCGAAACGGTTCCGCAGCAGGTCGAGCGCTGCCGCACCCACGACGACTATCGTCAGGTCGTGACCGGCTATGACGTGCGCTACCGCTTCCAGGGCCGAGAATACGAAACCTACCTGCCGTACAAGCCGGGCAAGTGGCTGACCCTGGATGTGGATTTTTCCGTGGCAGAGGGCCGGCGCAACGCACGCTGGCACAACAGCCGCAACGACTGGGACGACTGACGCTCGCCAGAGCGCGGCCACTTCGAACCTGAAAGGAGAAACGCCATGTTACGCACCCTTCTGCTTGCAACCGTCCTGTTGACCGCCTCCGGTACCGCACTGGCCCACAGCGATTACGGCTACGGCCGCGTGGTATCGGTCGAACCGCAGTTCAGCATCTCGTTCGGCACCCGCCATCATGACGGTTTCCGCGTGCTGTACGAATCAGGCGGCTCCCGTTACTGGACGCACACGCCCCACCATCCCGGCCACGTCATCGTGCTCCCGCAGCACCATTACCGGGTGAAGCATGTGCATCACTATCGGGATTACGGCCGCGGCTGGGATGACCGCCGCGACGGCTGGCGCCACGATCGTCGTGAACACCGTCGCGAGCACCGCCGCCACGGCCGCGACTAGCCGACTGTGGGCCCGGGGTTTCCCGGGCCCATTCGTGTTCAGCCGGATAAACCTTCGCAACAGCTCGGGACGATCATTCGTGATGCACGACAAACGCGACTTCGGTGGTGAAATTGCCGATGCCGCGATGGTTGGTCAGCGTCCAGCCGGTGTCCTTGAGATGGCGGGTCAGTTCGCGCGTCATCGCGGGATTGCCGCAGATCATCACGCGATCCTGTCCGGGATCGGGCGCAGGCAGGCCGAGCCGCTGCGACAACGCCCCTGAGCGGAACAGGTCGCCGCCGCGTTCGGGCATGGGAAAGGCTTCGCGCGTCACCGTCGGCACGTAGTGCAGCCGCGGCTGATCCATGGCCTCGATTTCGTCGCGATAAGCCAGCTCGGCCACCGTGCGCACCGAGTGCACCAGCACCACGTTTTCATAACGCGCATACAGTCCGGGATCGCGGATCAGGCTGATGAACGGGGCCAGCCCGGTGCCGGTGGCCAGCATGTACAGCGTGCGCCCCGGCAGCACATGGTTGAGCGTGAGGGTGCCCGTGGTCTTGCTGTTGACCCACACGCTGTCGCCGGGGCGGATGTGGACCAGTTGGCTGGTGAGCGGACCGTCCGGCACATGGATGCTGAGAAATTCCAGGTGGTCGCGGTCGGCGGTCGAAACGATGGAGTAGGCACGCGCCACCAGTTTGCCCTCGCGCTTCAGGCCGATGGTGACGAATTCGCCATTCTCGAATGCAAAATCCTCCGGGCGGCTAAGCGTGAAGCTGAAGGTCCTGTCCGACCAGGGCCGCACCGATTGCACCGTTTGTTCACTGTAGGGCATGGTTCACTCCGTTGAGCGCATTCCAAGTTTCGACGACGACAGCCGGGCACAGTTCCGGCGTGGGACATGCCGCACACGTCAGCCCTTGATGCAGACCAGCGGTTTGAGCCTGGCGACCTTGCGCGCCAGCCCGGCGCGGTCGGCGGCCTCGACCACGGCGCTGACATCCTTGTAGGCACCCGGCGCCTCTTCCGCCACGCCTCGCAGCGACGGACTGCGGATCAGGATGCCCCGGCAAGCGAGTTCATCCACCAGCGCCCGGCCGTGCCACTGGCGGGTGGCCTGGTGACGGCTCATGGATCGCCCGGCGCCATGACAGGCGGAGCTGAAGGCGCGCGTCGCCCCCGTCTCGGTGCCGACCAGGATGTAGGACGCCGTGCCCATGCTGCCGCCGATCAGCACCGGCTGGCCGATGTCGCGCAAGTCGCCGGGCAGTGCCGGGTGGCCTGGCGCGAAGGCGCGCGTCGCGCCCTTGCGGTGCACGTAGAGACGGCGCGTCTGGCCGTCGATGGTGTGCGGTTCCTGTTTGCAGGTGTTGTGCGAGACGTCGTAGATCAGGTCGAGACGGGTTCCCGGAACGATATCGGAAAAGACCTTGCGTGCCAGATGGGTGATGACCTGCCTGTTTGCCAGGGCGCAGTTGACCGCCGCACGCATGGCGCCGAGGTAGGCCTGCCCCAGTTCTGATTGGATCGGCGCGCAGGCGAGTTCGCGATCAGGCAGGTCGATGCCATATCCGGGCGCGGCGATCACCATCTGCTTGAGGAATTCGGTGCCGATCTGGTGGCCCAGCCCGCGAGATCCGCAATGGATGCTGACCACCACCTCGCCCTGGCGCAAGCGGAAACGGTCGGCCGCTTTCGTGTCGTAGATCTCGACGATTTCCTGCAGTTCGAGGTAATGGTTGCCGGAACCCAGCGTGCCGATCTCGTCGCGTTGGCGGCGCTTGGCCTGTTCGGACACCTGGCCGGGCTCGGCGCCGGCCATGCAGCCCTGTTCCTCGATGCGATCGAGGTCGGCCTCGCTGCCATAGCCGTGATCGACCGCCCAGCGCGCGCCGCCGCGCAGCATCGCATCCATCTCGTGGGGATTGAGGCGCAACTGGCCGGTGCTGCCCACCCCGGCCGGAATGTGGGCGAACAGGCGATCGGCAAGCCGCTCCTTGAGCGGGGCGATGTCCGCGGCCTGGAGGCCGGTATGCAGGGTGCGCACCCCAATNNCCCCACAGGAAATGTCGAAGCCCACCCCGCCGGCCGACACCACGCCGCCCTCGTCGGCATCGAACGCGGCCACGCCGCCGATCGGGAAACCGTAACCCCAGTGCGCATCGGGCATGGCGTAGGCTGCCTGGACGATACCCGGCAGCGTGGCGACGTTGGTGAGTTGTTCAAAGACCTTGTCATCCATATCGCGGATCAAGGCCGGATCGGCATAGATCACTGCCGGCACGCGCATTTTCCCGAACGGCGCAATCCGCCATTCGACCTCCGACACCTGCTTGAACCGGGCTGGATTCATTTCACACGTCCACCACGCACTGTGCCAGCCATCCTCCGAACGCCGTTCTGCCAACTTTCAATTCAGTATAGGTGGCGCCCTTGACCTCGACCACGGGCTGGTGCCTTTCGAGATCGATCGGCTCGCCCCAGGCAGTGGCGCTGAGATGCGGTCCGTCCAGGCCGACCTCAAAGCGGCTGAACAGCATGTGCCGCGCCGCCATTTCCAGTATCAGCGCGTTGAGCCAGTCGACCAGCAGGAGCTCGTCATCCGGCGCCTCGCAGCAAATGGCCACGGCCGTGTCCGGCGCAACCCGGGCCGGATCGGTGATGATGGCCGTCATGGCCAGCGCGGCCTGCTCGAAGGCCGCCTCACGGGTAGGTCCGACGCCACGCACTCCCATGTCGGCCTGATGCGGAAAGTGCGTCCAGTACACGCCATCCTTGCCGGCCTCGGCTGCTTGAGACACAGTCAGCGCCCCCTTTCAGATGACGGCTGGCCTCAGTCGGTGATGTCCTCCAGCACATCCACCACCACCCGGGTGCGGACATTCATGAGCACCACATCGGTGCCGATGACGACGCGCACATACTCGGGGGGCAGGCGCGTCAGACGCTGTTCCAATTCATAAGGCAGATAGCGCCAGCGTGCCTCATCATGAATGGTCTGATTGGGTCGCGCCCGCCATGCATGGCCGGGCGGAAGCCGATCCTTCTTGGACAGACCGGGAGGCAGGCTTCTGTAGCGCGGCGCGTAATAGTCATTGATCAGGCGACGGTCATGATCGGTAAACATCACCCTCACCGAATAGTGCGGGTCGCGGACCGCAACCTCGCCATAACCCGGACTGGCCACGCAGCCGACCAGAACAGGCGACATAGCGGCGGCCAACAATACAACCAGCAAGCTGGATTTCATGGTTATTCCCCTTTGGCAAAAGTGTGGCTGCTTTCTAAGGATAGACATCGGCAGACTGAAGTCCACGCATCGCCTGACAAGAACTCAAGAAACCGAGGGGGCGAAGAACTGGGAGACAAGCCAACGACGAGGGAAGTCGTCAAACCAGGCGGGCGCTCAGGGGACGGGGGGCTGATCGCGCCATGCCGTCACTGCCGCCGCGCGCGCCTGGAAAATGGCGTCGCGAATGCGTGCCGGCTCGACGCTGCGTGCCACGGCAGCGGCATCGATGGTCTGCGCCGCGCGCAGTGCTTGCCGCAGATGGTCGGGCGCGGGANNGAAATTCCTCGAAGCGCTCCGGCCGGCGGAAGGCGTCGACGCGTTCCAGCAACTCGACGAGGGTGCCGGGACGCAATTTGAGCGCACGATGCGCGTTGCCGTGGTCGCGTGCCACCGCGACGGCAAGGTCGCGACAGTCGGCGGGCACCCGGATACGTTCGCAGAGCGCACGCACCAGTTCGACGCTTTTGGCTTCGTGGCCATGATGTCTGGGCCACAGTTCGGGCGGGGTGACGCCCTTGCCCAGATCGTGGGTCAAGGCCGCAAAACGCACCGGCAGGCTCAGGCCCCGCCGCGCCGCCCAGTCGATCACCAGCATTGCGTGCACGCCGGTATCGACTTCGGGATGATGCTCGGGCGGTTGCGGCACGCCGAACAGGCGATCGATTTCGGGAAACAGCCGCGCCAGCGCGCCGCAGTTGCGCAGCACTAGGAACAGGCGCGAGGGCTGCGACTCCATCAGACCACGTGCGACCTCCTGCCATACGCGCTCGGGCACCAGCGCGTCGACTTCGCCGTTGTCGACCATCTGCCGCATCAGCGCGTTGGTTTCCGCTGCCACGGAAAATTCGGTGAGGCGTGCGGCAAAGCGCGCGATCCGCAAAATCCGCACCGGGTCTTCGGCAAACGCCTCGCTCACATGCCGAAAGACGCGTGCGGCCAGATCGCGCTGGCCACCATAGGGATCGATCAGCGCGCCGGCTTCATCCTCGGCCATGGCGTTGATGGTGAGGTCGCGACGGCGCAGATCCTCTTCCAGCGTGACCTCGGGCGCGGCATAGACGGTGAAGCCCTTGTAGCCGTGGCCCGACTTGCGCTCGGTGCGCGCGAGTGCATATTCCTCGTGGCTGTGCGGATGCAGAAAAACCGGGAAATCCTTGCCGACCGGCTGGTAGCCCAGCGCGACCATGTCGTCGGGCGTGGCGCCAACCACGACGTGATCGCGGTCGGCCACCGGCAGACCCAGCAACCGGTCACGCACTGCGCCGCCGACGATGTAGGTCTTCATGGCGGCGCGTGAGGTTTAACGGCGGGCGTTTTCCNNGGGGTGTCGGCGCGCAGGTATTCGGGCGCGATGGCCTCAAGCGCGGCCGGCTGGAAATCGAATACCGGCGGCCAGCCGCCGGTGCAGACGTTGTCCGTGCCCATGGCGAAGTAGTTGTCGCGCGTCATCAGCTTCCTGCCCGGCTTGAATTCCAGCGCCCAGGCCTGGAAATACGACAGCCATTTGCCCAGTGCCAGAATGCTGCGCTTCTTGCCCGTGACTTCGCCCACATAGTTCACCAGTTCCTGCAGGGTATACACCTTGGGACCGCACAGGTCGTAGGCCTGACCGTAGGTCGCGGTGTTGTCGAGGCTGTCGGCAAAGGCGCGCGCGACGTCCTCGACATGTACCGGGGCAAAGCGGCTGCCGGCGGCAGCGAGCGGCAGAACGGGGAACAGCCTGAGCAGGCGCGCGAACATCGACAGGAAGGAATCGCCGCGGCCGAAGATCACCGACGGGCGGAAGATCGTGACGTTGAGGCCGTAGCCGTGGATGAACTTGGGTCCGTTGAGGTACCAGTTTTCATGCTCGATATGGTGCCGGCCGGATTCGCGCACCAGCGCTTCAGCGATGCCCTTGGAACGCTGGTAAGCCGAACGCGAGTTGGGGTTGGCGCCGAGCGCGCTCATGTGCAGCAGGCGATGCACGCCCGCTTCGCCCATGGCGTGGACGATCTTGCGCGACAGCTCGATATGGACCTTCTGAAAATCGCCGCGGCGGGCGCTCGGCAGGTCGACGCGGCCTACCGTGCTTTCGTGCAGGATGCCGACTAGGTTGATGACGGCATCCATGCCGCGGAAATGGCGGATGAGCTCCTGCTGGTCATGCACGTTGGCCTCGATCACCTCCACCGTCGGCAGCAGGATCAGCTCCTTGGCCATTTCGCGGCGATGGGAGAGCACGCGCACCTTGAGGCCGCGCGCGGCGAGCTGGCTGACGAGATGGGTGCCGACAAAGCCGGACCCGCCGAGGATGCAGATGCGTTCAATCTTCATGGTTGGGATTCGTTTCAGAATATAAGGCGTTGCTGATTTTATCCCGGAAGCGGCAAAAAATCGCGTTCCGGGCTAGTCGTCCGCCGGTTCGGCCGGCTGCATGGCATCCACATCGAGGGCAGAGACAACCGACGTTTTACGCGGCGGCACCGTGCCCAGCCGGTCTTTCAGCAGCACCGAGGGCTGGCCGAAACGCGCCGCGTAGTACATGGCATTGCTCATCACCTTCTTGACGTAGTCGCGGGTCTCGGCGAACGGGATCGACTCGATGTAGACCGCGGCTTCCATCGGCCGGGTGTCGCGCCAGCGCTGCGCGCGCCCGGGACCGGCATTGTAGGCGGCGGTGGCCAGTACCGGCGAACCGTCCAGCGTGGACTGCACGTGTTTCAGGTAATACGCGCCGAACTGGATATTCCTGGCAGGATCCTGCATCTCGCGCGGATGAAATTTCTTGATGCCGAGGCGTTTCGCGATCCAGCGCGCCGTGGCCGGCATNNTAGCGGCTTTCCTGCCTCATCAGGCCGAACACCCAGGCTTCATCGATCGCATTTTCGCGCGCGGCCTGCTGCGCCAGTTCGCGGTAAGGCGCGAGAAAGCGCAACTCGAAATCGTGCAACTCGCGGGTACGCTCGGCGGTGTTGATGGCGCGGTCATACCATTCCATGCGCCGGGCGAGTTCGGCAGCTGCCAACAGCTGCGGGTCGGCAAATGTCTGAATCGCCCAGTTCCACTCCTGGCTGGCCTCACCGCGCAAGCCGAGTTCGTAAAAGGCCTGCGCGCGCGCGATGCCGGGATGCCGCGCAACGGCTGCGACGTCATCGCCGCCCACCTTGATGTTGATGGGTGGCGCCTGCATCACAGGCCCCAGTTCTTCCTGGGCCAGCTGGCCGTAGTAATGATGCTCGCGCGACAGCGCCAGAAACAGCGGGTTGGCCGCTGCGCGCTGCCCGCCGGCCTGCAGCGCGCGCGCGCGCCAGTAGCGCCAGACCGGCTGCGCGCGGACCTCCTCGCTCATGCCCTCGATTACTCGCAGCACGGCCGGCCAGTCGCCTGCGCGCAATGCCGCACGCGCCCACCATTCGCGCTGAAAATCGTTGGCTGTCGTCACCCCTGCCTGCTGGAACCAGCCCAATGCCGCAGCCTCATGACGGCGTGCCGCCCAAGTGGCGAGGCGCGCCCAGGCCGCGCCCGCTTCTTCCGCAGTGAAGCCTTGAACACGCATGCGCAACGCCTGTTCGGCCAGATCGGAGTTGCGCCGGGCCAGCTGGTCGAGCGCATAGAGCGCGATCTCGCGGTCGCCGCGCTGGCTGAAATCCAGCCGGTTGGCGGTATTCAGCAGGCGGGCCGGATCGCGGGTGGCCTGATCAAACAGCGCTGCCGCCGGGCGTTGCGATTCCGGCAGCGCGTTGGCCACGACCCTGGCAACGTTGGGGTTACCTGCCTCCAGCGCCAGCCTCAGGCGGCGCCAGATGTCTTCCTCGCGAATCAGCCCGGCCTCGATCAGCAGGGTGAACAGAGGCGTGCAGTTCGAGGGCATGTCGCGACCAGTGAACCACAGGGCCACCGCCTCGCGCTGATGGCTGCGGTTGCCTTGGGCCCATTCGGCACGATAGGCGTAGCACTGATGTGCAGTATCGGGCCTGACGAGACGCGGGTACTCAGCCAGATAAAGCGGCCAGGCTTCGCGCACACCGAGCGATTTCAGCCAGTCGGCGCGCAGCGCCTCGGCCATGCGGCTGCCGGGGTAACGCGCCAGAAAGTCGGCGATGCGCCCATCCTCGGTGCGGCTCGTCAACATCAGGCGCCAGTACTCGACAGCCGGTGCCAGTACATGGTCGGCCGGCACATCGCGTGCGGCACGTTCCAGGTTGACCAGCTTGCGCGCAGCAAATGCCTGCTGCGCGTGCAACACGGCGGCATCGCCCGGCGCCCCCCAAACGGACGCACCGGGCAACGCCCCCAACAGAAAAAACGCGAGTATTCGAAGCATGGTGTGAGGGTAACATGCAGCCGCCGCACACCGTCTGAGCGAGAGCCCCCCGATCGCAGGCGCCTGCGGCATCGCCCGCGATTGCAGGCGCACTATAGTGAAGAGTTCTGTCCACCCTATCAAGGAGACCGCCATGACAGCCAACGTCGGCACGGTCGACCGCATCATTCGCATTGTTGGGGGCCTCGCCCTCCTCGTCTGGGCGGCCTTCCTGAATGGCCCGCCGTGGGCCTGGANNGAGGATTCGTCCCAGTAGCGGTAGCCGAGCCCGTCGAGGAATTTCTGGAAGGTGGGCTTTTCCTTTTCCGGCACCTGGATGCCGACCAGCACGCGGCCGTAGTCTGCGCCGTGATTTCGATAGTGGAACAGGCTGATGTTCCACCCGCGGCTCATGCTCTGCAGGAACTGCATCAGGGCACCGGGGCGTTCCGGAAATTCGAATCGGTACAGCACTTCGTTGACCGCCTCGGGCGCACG
Source organism: Thiobacillus sp. (assembly GCA_003510325.1). GTDB lineage: Bacteria > Pseudomonadota > Gammaproteobacteria > Burkholderiales > Thiobacillaceae > Thiobacillus. The sequence goes on from DONB01000235.1 coordinate 9,839, forward strand.
TCCGCCGACCAGATGGCGAACATGCAGCTTGGCCATTTCGTTGTCGGTGAGGTCGATAGCATCGAGTCCGTGGCGCTGCAGCAGTTCGATCACGCGCGCGCTCTCGCCCGCGCCCGGCACCGACAATCCAACAAACACCCGAGCTATTTTGGGGTCGGAGTAACGGTAGTTGAACTCGGTGATGTTGCGCGCACCCAGCAGGCCGCAAAACGTCTTGAAGCTGCCCGGCGTCTCGGGGATGGTGACGGCCAGCACGGCTTCGCGCTTTTCCCCAAGTTCGGCGCGCTCGGCAATGTAGCGCAGACGGTCGAAGTTCATGTTGGCACCAGAGGCCACCGCCACCAGCGTCTTGCCCTTGAGCTTGTCGCCGGCGATCGCGGCCTTCATCCCGGCGATCGACAAGGCACCGGCCGGCTCCAGAATCGAACGGGTGTCCTCGAAGACGTCCTTGATTGCCGCGCAAATGGCGTCGTTGTTGACGCGGATGATTTCATCGACATAGAGCTGCGCCAGCCGGAAGGTTTCCTTGCCGACCGTTTTCACCGCCACGCCGTCGGCAAAAATGCCCACGCGCGGCAGCGTGATGCGCTTGCCCTTGCACAGCGAGCGCGCCATCGCATCGGCGTCCTCGGGCTCGACACCGACGATGCGGATTTCCGGACGAAGGCGCTTGATGTAGGCCGCCATGCCGGCGATCAGGCCGCCGCCGCCGACCGGAATGTAGACCGAATGGATCGGGCCGGGATGCTGGCGCAGCAATTCCATCGCGACCGTGCCCTGGCCGGCGATGACGTCAGGGTCGTCGTAGGGGTGGACAAAGGTCGCCTTCGCTTCCTTGGCCAGCGTGGTCGCGTGGGCACAGGCTTCGTCATAATTGTCGCCGTGCAGGATCACCTGCGCACCGCGCGCCGCCACCGCGTCGACCTTGATCTTGGGCGTGGTCGCCGGCATGACGATGATGGCCGTCACGCCGAGTTTTTGCGCCGCCAGCGCGACCCCCTGCGCGTGATTGCCGGCCGATGCCGCCACCACGCCACGTGCCAGTTGGGCCGCCGTCAGCCTGGCCATCTTGTTGTAGGCGCCGCGGCACTTGAAGGAAAACACCGGCTGCAGGTCTTCGCGCTTGAGCAGTATCTGGTTGTTGAGGCGGCGCGACAGGTTGTGTGCGACGTCGAGCGGCGACTCCACTGCCACGTCGTAGACGCGCGAGGTGAGGATGCGTTCGAGATAATCGTCAGGTGTGCTCATGGCGGCGGAGGCGAGGTTTGTAAAAAGGAGGCGATGCCGCTATCTTAGCGGGCTGCATCCAAATCGACGAAAAACATCATGACTCAGGACGAAATGAAGCAAGCCGTGGCGCGTGCTGCGGTGGATTATGCCAAGGGCGGCATCATCGGGGTAGGCACCGGTTCGACCGCCAACTATTTCATCGACGCGCTGGCCGAAGTGAAGGGCCGCATCGACGGCGCCGTCGCCAGTTCGGAAGCGACAGCCAACCGCCTGAAAAGCCACGGCATCCAGGTGCTGGACCTCAACAGCGTAGGCGAGCTTGAGATCTACGTCGACGGCGCCGACGAAATCACCGAGCACTTCGCCATGGTGAAGGGTGGCGGCGGCGCACTGACGCGCGAGAAGATCGTGGCGGCCTGCAGCAAGCAGTTAATCTGCATCGCCGACGAGAGCAAGCTGGTCGGTGTGCTCGGCAAGTTCCCGCTGCCGGTGGAAGTGNNGAACTCGGCGGGCAACCCCGATTGAGAGAGGGCTTCATCACCGACAACGGCAACATCATTCTCGACGTGCATGGGATGTCGATCGTCGACCCGGTGTCGCTGGAGACCGCGATCAACCATATCGTCGGCGTTGTCACGAACGGATTGTTCGCGCGGCGCGGCGCGGATGTCCTGCTGCTCGGCACCGAATCCGGCGTCAAGACCTACAAGAAGTAATCACTGCGGGCGCCCGTCTTCATCGGGCGTCTCGCTTTCCTCCGGCCCGGGCGCCACGGGCACGCGATATTTTTCGGTCGCCCACTGTCCCAGATCGATCAGTTTGCAGCGTTCGCTGCAGAACGGTTTCCAGCGATTCTCAGCTGTCCAGGTCACGGCGGCGGCNNAAAGACAACTGACGACAGGGGGTCTGGTTGCGGACATCACAGGGTGCAGAAAGTCAGGTCGAAATCGATCGGCTGGTCGGTACAGGTGCGCGCGGACCCCGCGCCCGCATGCACAAAGCGGATATTGAGCATGTATTTATTGGCTGAAATCTCGGGGACGCACGGTAGATCGTCAGCCAGCGTGACCCGGATCAGCTGCGGGTTGCGCGATTCGAGCATGCGCTGATAGCTGCCATTCTTGGCGTGCTGCAGTTCCGGCTGCCCGCTGTCGCGCAGCAGACCGAGCACGATGCCGACCGCGGAGCGGATGGAAGAGAACGGAGCAAGCCAGTTTTGCAACTGACGCGCCCGCACCTCCGCCGACTGGTGCAGCCAGTAATGATAGGACGGCAGGTCGAATTCGCACATGCCGCCCGGAATGGCCGCGCGTTGCTTGATCGTCATCAGCCAGTCGTCCTCGCGCAGGTGCTGTCCCACTTTGCCGGGCAACTGGTACATGCCATGGTGGGCCGACTCGATCGCCGCCAGCACCTGCTCCAGTGTCTCGCCCTCTACATGGGGATTGCCGCGCAATGCCGTCAATACGGTTTTCTGCCGGTCGAGTTCCTGCAACAGGTCGGATTTGAGGTCGGCGCGCGCGGCCACTTCCGCCATTTCGAACAAGGCCAGCAGGGCTGCATGATGCGCATGCGGATCCGACGATGCGGCATAGGCATCGAAGCGATCGAACATGTCTTCCAGCCGCAGCAGGGTGCGGATGCGTTCGCTCAGGGGGTATTCGTAGTGGATCACGCCGCGACGCGTAGGTTTGAATGGGGCGATTGTCCCCGATTCATGCGGAAAATCAAGGCGAGGGCATAGTAGAAAACGCCAGGTAACGCCGGTGAAGCGTGGCCACCTGGCGACGCAATGCCTCGGGAGCGGCTGTATTGACGATCACATCGTCCGCAGCCGCCAGCCGTTCGGCACGATCCGCCTGGACCGCGAGAATGGCTTTCACCTCGTCCCGCGCGAGCCCGCTGCGCGCCATCACGCGGGCAATCTGCACCTCCTCCGGGCAATCGACCACCAGAACCCGGTTCAGCATATCCGCATAGCCGCCGGTTTCCACCAGCAGCGGAATCACGATGAGCACATAAGGTGCCGTCAGCGCGGCCAGCGTCTGCTCCACCTGCTGCCGGATGCGCGGGTGCAGGATGGCCTCGAGTTGCCGGCGAGCTGCGGCGTCGGAAAATATGCGGCGGCGAAGGGCGGCCCGATCCAGCGTGCCATCCGCCTGCATCACCGCATCGCCAAACACCGCATGGATCGCCTCCAGCGCCGCGCCACCAGGCGCAGTCAACTGGCGCGCAATAGCGTCGGTATCGATCACCGGGACATCCTGGCCGGCAAACAGGTCGGCAACCGTCGACTTCCCCGACCCGATGCCGCCTGTGAGGCCGACTGCGAACATCAGAATTGCGCGAGATAGGCCTGCGTCAGGTCGGCGCCGAAGAACAGCGCCACCAGTCCGCCGCCCGCCAGATAAGGACCGAAAGGAATCGGCACGCGACGGTCATGCTTGAACAGCGCGATCATCGCGATGCCGATGGCCGCGCCGACCACCGACGACAGCAGCAGGGTGACGGGGAGCATCTGCCACCCGAGCCAGGCGCCGATGGCCGCCAGCAGCTTGAAATCGCCGTAGCCCATGCCCTCCTTGCCGGTGGCGAACTTGAACAGCCAGTACACCGACCACAGCACGCCATAGCCGGCGATCGCACCGATGACTGCATCCGGCAGGCTGGCGAAATGCCCACCGAGGTTGAACAGCAAGCCCAGCCACAGCAAGGGCAACGTAAGGCTGTCGGGCAGCAGGGTGGTGTCGAGGTCGATAAAGGCCAGCGCAACCAGCGTCCACACCAGGAACAACGCGCCCAGGGTCTGCATGCTCACCCCCCATTTCCAGGCAGCGGCGGCCGATAGCAGTGCGGTGAGCAATTCCACCAGCGGATAGCGGGCGCTGATCGGCGTGCCGCACGCCGAACAACGCCCGCGCAACCCCAGCCACGACAACAAGGGGATGTTTTCCAGTGCGGTAATCTGATGCCCGCACTTGATGCAGGCCGAGCGCGGCAGCCACAGGTTGTAGCGCGGCTGGTCCGGCATCGGCTCGCCGCGCAACTCGGCACACTGTACGTGCCACTCGGCCTCCATCATTTTTGGCAAACGATGGATGACGACGTTGAGGAAACTGCCGACCAGCAGGCTGAACAAAAAAACCAGCCCGGCGAAGAGGGCTGGTTCGGCATGCAGGATATCCATCAGCCGACGATCTGACCCATCTTGAAGATCGGCAGGTACATGGCGACGACCATGCCGCCGATGAGCGTGCCCAGCACCACCATGATGATCGGCTCCATCAGGCTGGACAAGGCTTCGACTGCGTCATCCACCTCGGCCTCGTAGAAGTCCGCCACCTTGCCCAGCATGGAATCGAGAGCACCGGATTCCTCACCGATGGCGGCCATCTGCAGCACCATGTTGGGAAACCGTTCGGAATTCTGCATGGCCTGCGTGAGCGCCGTACCCGTCGCGACCTCGCCGCGAATCTTGTTGGTCGCTTCGACGAACACCTGGTTGCCCGATGCCCCCCCCACTGATTCCAGCGCCTCGACCAGCGGCACGCCGGCGGAGAACATGGTGGCCAGGGTCCGGGTCCAGCGCGCGATGGTGGCCTTTTCGATCACCGGGCCAAAAATCGGCAGCTTGAGCATGACGCGATCCATGAACATCTGCACCTTGCGCGAACGCTTCCAGAGTTGCAGCAAGGCGTAAATGCCGCCCCCTACGGCACCGAAAATCGCCCACCACCACTGGACGAAGAAGTCCGAAATCGCCATCACCACCAGGGTGGGGGCCGGCAAATCCGCGCCGAAGCCGCTGAACAGGTCCTTGAACGCCGGGATCACGAAAATCATGATGACCGCGGTGATGATGAAGGCCACCACGATGATGGAAACCGGATAGAACAGAGCCGACTTGATCTTGCCCTTGATGGCGAGAATTTTTTCCTTGTATACCGCCAGACGTTCGAGCACGCCTTCCAGAATACCGGCCGCCTCGCCCGCGCCAACCAGGTTGCAGAACAGGGCATCGAAATACAAGGGATGACGGCCGAACGCCTGGGTCAGACTGCTGCCCTTCTCGATATCCGCCTTGATCTCCAGCAGCAGACGCTGCATCGACGGGTTGGAATGCCCGCGCGCCACGATCTCGAATGCTTGCAGCAAGGGCACCCCGGCCTTCATCATCGTCGCCAGCTGGCGAGTGAACAGGGTGACATCCTTGTCGGTGATGCGCTTGGCGCTGCTAAACAGCGTGCTCTGCTTCTTGACCTTGGTGACGGTTATGCCCTGCTTGCGCAGCAGGGAATTGACCACCGCCTCGCCGCCGGCCTGCATCTGGCCTTTGATCTTCTTGCCGCGCCTGTCCATGCCTTCCCACAGGAAGGTGGCATCCTTGACTGCTTTTGCCGCTGTAGCCATCTAAACGATCCTTACATGTTGGTGACGGCCTCGACTTCCTCAAGTGAAGTCTGGCCTGATTTGACCTTCAACAACCCCGCCTGCCGCAGGTCGAGTACCCCTTCATGCCGAGCCTGGTCGGCAATATCGGATTCGTTGCCGCCTTTGAGAATGATGCGGGTCATGGCGTCGGTGATCGGCATGACCTGATAGATACCCACGCGTCCCTTGTAGCCGGTACCGCCACAGATATCGCAGCCCACCGGCTTGTAGGGTTTCCAGCTGCCGTCCAGTTGATCTTCGGTAAAACCCGCTGCCAGCAGAGCCTCTTGAGGGAGATCGGCAGGCTGCTTGCATGAACACAGCCGCCGTGCCAGGCGCTGCGCTGTAATCAGGATGACCGAGGACGCGACGTTGAACGGCGCCACCCCCATGTTCAGCAGACGGGTCAGCGTGCCCGGGGCATCATTGGTGTGCAGGGTCGACATCACCATGTGGCCGGTTTGCGCCGCCTTGATCGCGATGTCGGCGGTTTCCAGGTCCCGAATCTCGCCGACCATGATGACGTCNNGTCGACTTGCCGGAGCCGGTCGGGCCGGTCACCAACACCATGCCGTAGGGGCGCTGCACCGCGTTCATCAGCAGTTCTTTCTGCCACGGCTCGTATCCCAGTGCGTCAACGCCAAGCTGGGCGCTGGTGGGATCGAGAATACGCATGACGATTTTTTCGCCATACAGGGTGGGCAGCGTGCTGACCCGGAAATCGATGGCGCGGTTCTTCGACAGCACCATTTTCATGCGGCCGTCCTGCGGCACGCGCTTTTCCGAGATGTCCAGCCGGGACAGCACCTTGATGCGCGACGCCACCTTGTCCTTGATGGCCATCGGCGGCTGCGCCACTTCGGAAAGCACGCCGTCACGCCGATAGCGGATACGGTAGAACTTTTCGTACGGCTCGAAATGGATGTCGGAGGCGCCGAGGTTGATGGCATCGAGCATGATTTTCTGCAGGTAGCGCACCACGGGCGCATCGTCGATCTCGATGCCGCCGGTATCCTGCTGCGCGGCGGCGGCACTTTCCTCGTCGTGGAAATCAAGATTGAGCTCTTCGGCATTCAGCACGGCCATCGTGTTGTCGGCCGCTTCGCCCGCTTTCTCGATCAGCTTGCCAAGCTTGTCGTCCTCCACCACCACCGGTTCGACCGCCTGCCCGGTCTGGAACTTCACCTCGTCCAGCGCCTGCAGATGGGTGGGGTCGGAGGTTGCCACATACAGCTTGTTGCCGCGCTGATACAGGGCGATCACGCGCCGCTTTTGCACCAGTTTCGGATCGAGCACCCCCTGCGGGAGGCTCTCGGCATCCATGGCGCTCAAATCCAGGTAGGGAAAACCGAACGAAGTGGCTGCGAACTCCGCGACCTGGTCGGCCTTGAAGCGTTTCCCCTTGATCAATTCGGTGACGAACGATTCGCCAGACTGGCTGGCTCGTTTCCATACCCCTTCGGCGTCGTCCTCGGACAGCCAGCCATGGTTGACCATGGCACGTGCCAGCCCGGTTAAATTGTTGGTGTTTGTCACAGCAGCCATAGCTCGGTTCCAGACAAGTCCAGCTTCAAATTATCGTCCGCTCGGCACACGGCAGATTGGCGATCAAAGGCCTTAACGGCGATTTTTCGACTAAATTGAGGCGTTCCCGGACGCCGCGTCACCCGATTCCGGCAAATATATGCGTGCCATCTTCACTGCGCGGTCCTGCGTCTGCACAATTTCCACCGGGACGTCGCCCAGCTTGAGGCTCACGCCCGCCTCCGGAATATCCTCGAACTGCTCCAGCAACAGGCCATTCAGCGTCTTCGGACCATCCAGCGGCAACGACAGGCCCAGCTTGCGATTCAGGTGGCGCAACAGCACCGTGCCCTCGGCCAGCCAGCTGCCGTCCTCCTCGCGTCGCAGATAACCCGTGTCCGACGGTGCCTGGGTAGTGAATTCGCCGACCATCTCCTCCAGCAGGTCTTCCAGCGTCACCAGGCCCTGCAACTCGCCGTATTCGTCGACGACCAGTGCCAGCCGCCGCCGGCTGCTCTGGAAATTCCGCAGCTGGGTGAACAGCGGCGTCCCTGCCGGAACGAAATACGGGTCTTCGAGATTTTCCTTCAATGTTTCCGGGTCGAGCTCCTCGCCGGTCAGCGCATGCAGTACCCGACGCACATGCAGCACGCCGAGCAGATTGTCTGACGAACCCGCATGCACCACCAGCCGGGTATGGTGGCTGGTGGAGATCTGCTGGCGCAGACGTTCCGGGTCGTCTTCGATGTCGATCGCTTCGATCTGGTTGCGCGGCGTCATCACATCATCAACGCTAATGTCTTCAAGCTCCAGAAGATTCACCAGGATCCGGTGGTGCTCGCGGGGAAACACGCCGGACGACTCCAGCACGATGGTCCGCAACTCCTCCAGCCCCAGACGACTGCCATGCCCCGGTTCGGGCGGTTTGATCCGCAACACCCGCAGGATGCCCTGCACGAACAGGTTGACGAACCAGACCACCGGATACGCCAGTTTGAGCATCGGCATCAGCACGTACGCGGCCGGATAGGCGACCCGCTCGGGGTAGGACGCGCCGAGCACCTTGGGGGTGACTTCGCTGAACACCAGAATCAGAAAGGTCAGCAGCAGGGTTGCCAGGGACAGCGCGACGTCCGAATCCCCGAACAGCCGGATGGAAATGATCGTCGCCAGCGTCGCCGCCGCGATATTGACCAGATTATTGCCGAGCAGAATCACGCCCAGCAGCTTGTCGGTCTGGTTCAGCAACGACAGGGTCAGGGCCGCACCGCGATGACCGGTCTCGGCAGCGTGGCGCAGCCGATAGCGGTTGATCGCCATCATGGCGGTTTCGGACGCCGAGAAACAGGCCGACAAAAACAGCAGGCCCGCAAGCAGCCCAAACAAAGTACTGATCGACAGGGTTTCCAAAGACTATTCCTGAAAAGGACGGCTCAAGAGTAGCGCGCGGACGGGCAGCTCAACGTCCAAGCAGCACTTCCAGCACGAACTGGGTGCCCAGGTAAGCCAGCAGCAACAGCGTGAAGCCGGTGATCGTCCAGACCAGCGCGGTGCGTCCGCGCCAGCCACGGAAGTGCCGTCCCACCAGCAGGCCGCCGAATACCAGCCAGGACAGGATGGCCAATATGACCTTGTGGGAAAACTGCAGCGGCGTGCCGAACAGCTCTTCCGAGAAGAATATCCCGCTGAATACCGCCAGCGTCAGCAATGCAAAGCCGACGCCGATGGTCCTGAACAGCATGGCCTCCAGCGTCAGCAGCGGCGGCGCGCCGTTCTGGGGGAACGCGCCGCGATGCAGCTGTTTTTCCAGCATGGTCATCAACACCGCATGCAGGGCCGCCACCGCCAGCAGANNCCACTAGGTGTGCGCGCAGGGCCAGTGCCTGCGAGTTGGGGATGGCATGGGTTGCGGTGAAAAACGCCATCGCCAGCACCGACAACGCCGCCAGTCCGCTTACCCACGACTGCAGGCGCGCCAACGGCGCCCCCTGACTGGCCAGCCAGTAAACGCCCGCAGTCAGCCATAGAATCATCGACAGGGAATTGCCGAATCCCAGCCGGATGTCGCCCTGCCCCAGCACCGACTGGTAGATCAGCGCGCCGTGCGCCAGCAGGGCCAGCGGCAACAGCCAGCGTACCGATGCGGCGGGCGCGGTGCGCTGCAGGCGCCAGGCCACCCAGCCATACAGCGCGCTCACACACAAAGTAACCAGCAATAGCGGAGACATTCGTTAAAATGCAAATCTGAATTCAGCGAGCCTCATTATCCATGCCGCCCCCAGCGGCAACAAGGAAGCCATGTTAGAAAATCTCAGCGGACGCCTCGCCGGCGTCGTCAAGAATCTGCGCGGGCAGGCGCGCATCACCGAAGCCAACGTGCAGGACACGCTGCGCCAGGTGCGCTTGGCCCTGCTCGAAGCCGACGTCGCCCTGCCAGTCGTCAAGGACTTCATCGAAGCGGTCAAGACCCGTGCGCTGGGTCAGGAAGTGCTCACCAGCCTGTCGCCGGGCCAGGCGCTGATCGGCATCGTCCACGAAGAGCTCACCCGGCTGATGGGCGGCGAGAACGCCGACCTCAACCTGGCAGCCACCCCGCCCGCCGTCATTTTNNTCCCCCCCGCCCGCCGTCATTTTGATGGCCGGCCTGCAGGGTTCGGGCAAGACCACCACCAGCGGCAAGCTCGCGCTCCTGCTAAAGAACCGCAAGAAAAAAGTCCTGCTCGCCTCCGCCGACGTCTACCGCCCCGCCGCCATCGACCAGTTGCGGCAGCTCGCCACCCAGCTCGACGTCAGCTTCTTCGAGGCAGGCGACGAGCGCGACCCGCTGAAAATCGCCCAGGCCGCGCAGGATCACGCACGCAAGCAATTCTATGATGTGCTGATCGTCGACACCGCCGGCCGCCTGGCGATCGACGAGGCGATGATGGCCGAGATCAAGGCGCTGCACGCCGCGGTCAAGCCGGTCGAAACCCTGTTCGTGGTCGACGCCATGCAGGGCCAGGACGCCATCAACGTCGCCAAGGCCTTCAACGAGGCATTGCCGCTCACCGGCGTGGTGCTCACCAAGACCGACGGCGACGCCCGCGGCGGCGCCGCGCTGTCGGTGCGCCACATCACCGGCAAGCCGCTCAAGTTCATCGGCGTCGGCGAAAAGCCCACCGGACTGGAGGCCTTCCACCCCGAGCGGATGGCGCAGCGCATCCTCGGCATGGGCGACGTGCTCTCGCTGATCGAGCAGGCGCAAGGCTCGGTCGACATGGCCGAGGCCAAGAAACTCGCCGACAAGGTCAAGAAAGGCAAGGACTTCGACCTCGAGGACTTCAAGGCGCAGATCCAGCAGATGCGCAAGATGGGGGGGCTGTCCGCGCTGATGGACAAGCTCCCTGGCGCCGGCCAGATGGCGATGCCGGCGGGCGCCNNCACAGCATGACCCCGCTCGAACGCCGCAAGCCCGACATCATCAAGGCCAGCCGCAAGCGCCGCATCGCCGCAGGCGCGGGGGTGCAGGTGCAGGACGTCAACAAGCTGCTGAACCAGTTCGAGCAGGCGCAGAAGATGATGAAAATGATGGGTAAGGGCGGCCTCGGGAAGATGATGCGCGGCATGAAAGGGATGCTGCCGGGAATGCGCTGATCCGGGTTGCTGGCAAACCGGGCATTTTTGGGTATAATTCGCGGTTTTCTCCGTTTACCCGGTGGGTTAAATCATGGTCGTTATTCGTCTTTCGCGCGGCGGCGCAAAAAACCGTCCCTTCTACAACGTGGTGGTGGCCGATTCGCGCTGCCGCCGTGATGGTCGCTTCATCGAGCGCGTCGGCTTCTACAACCCGGTCGCGCCCGAAGGCGCCGAAGCCGTGCGCCTGGATCAAGATCGCATCGGCTACTGGGTGAGCAACGGCGCGCAGATGTCCGACACCGTCGCGCGCCTGGTCAAGCAGAACAAGCCCGCTGCCGCTGCCTGATTTGGCTGAAACCGAAGACTGGGTCGTGATGGGACGCATCGCCGCCCCGTTCGGTATCAAGGGCTGGGTCAAGGTCCAGCCCTATACCGAAGACCCGGGCACGCTGATGGATTTTGAATCCTGGCGCGTCGGGCGCGGCGAGCAGCAGACGCATTACAGCGTCGAAGCCATCCAGGATCACGGCAAGGCCCTGGTCGCCAAACTGGTGGGCATCGACGACCGCGACGCGGCGTTTGCCCTGCGCGGACAGGAAATCTCGGTGGCGAAAAGCGCCTTGCCGCCGCCGGAAGAAAACGAGTACTACTGGTCGGACCTGATCGGCCTCAAGGTCGTCAACCGCGAAGGCATTGAGTTGGGTACCGTCGACAGCCTGATGGAGAGTGGCACGAACGATTTGCTGGTGGTCAAAGGCACGCGCGATCACCTGATCCCGTTCATCGCGGCCTTTGTCGGCAAGGTGGATTTGGCGGGCGGAACGATCGAGGTGGACTGGGGCGAAGATTATTAAAGGAGGGCGTGTGCGGTTTGATGCGGTCACGCTCTTCCCCGAAATGTTCGATGCCGTACTGGATTACGGCATCACGCGGCGGGCGCTGGATCGCGGGTTGTACCGGTTCAAGGCCTGGAATCCGCGCGATTTCACCGACGATCCGCACCGCACGGTGGACGACCGGCCGTATGGCGGGGGNNGCCGCTGGACCGGACGCTGGATGCGGTCCAGCGGGAATTGGTCAGCGAAAACTTGACGCCCTGGGTGGTGCACTTTTCCCCCCGCGGCCGCCCGCTGACCCATCAGCGGGTGATGGAACTGAAGGAAAAGGCCGGGCTGGTATTGCTGTGCGGGCGCTATGAAGGCATCGACGAGCGGCTGTTGCAGCGCCGCGTGGACGAAGAAATCTCGCTGGGCGACTTTGTGTTGTCGGGCGGAGAACTCCCCGCGCTGGCGCTGATGGATGCGATCATCCGGCAGCTGCCAGGCGCCATCAATGATCCGGATTCGGCGGTGGAAGACTCCTTCGCCAACGGTTTGCTCGACTGCCCGCACTACACC
>DONB01000087.1 GCA_003510325.1 Thiobacillus sp.
TCGCCGAAGAGAAATACCTTTACTGGTCCCACGCTGAGCCTTTCTACTGTTTCATTGTCGTAGTTGTCGCATCGGGCGGTTGCGGTGGCAACTTATGATTCGCCACATATTGAGCCGAGTCACCTATCCAGTTCGGGTCATAAAAGCCAGAAATGCCTGATAAGCTTGTCCACTGATGCCGCCGTGCCCATTCCACATAAGGCCCATATTGCTCTAGCGCGGGCTTCGGAGCGGATTGCGTGGTTGCGGGTTTCGGCACATACACCTCATCTGCTGGCTTCAAAAACGTCTCAACTTCCGGCACGGGAATGTCCGGTAATTCGTCATTCTTGCGTTTGCGTTTGCGCTTTCCATTTTTGGATTGCAACTCTGCGACCACAACGCCAACCCAAAACCCAACTACCAGTATCGCAACAATGACGATCTCCATCGTCCTTTCACTTTCTGCGCACTCGCGCTTACCCCGTCACGTCCCCACGCCGGAGCATCGTCCGATACCACACGCGTCCGCCCAGATGCACGGGCATACTGTCGCCTTCAATGCGGTAGGTCACACCGCGCCACTGGACTTCATCCTGCTTGCCGAGCACGTCTTGAGTGCTGAGCATCACGTCACCGACCATCACCTGCCCGCCGGGTAGTTGGCGCTCCTGGAAATTCCCCATCGGAGCCAGCGCCCACAGCCCGGTAATCACCTGTTGGCGGTAGTACAGCGTCGTGCCCACGCCCGCCCATACGCCCGTACCCGATGCCGTGCTGGCGCTGGCATACTGTCGCCAGATGCCCGTCTCGCCAGCATAGGCCATGAGGGCGGTCTGCTGGCGCATGATGCGCGCGCTGTCAGGACCGTGATACACCATTGACGCGCTCCCTATCTTCCAGGGCACTACTCCCCAAATCCATAATGCTGAATCCACTAGGCTTGATGATGATCACTATGTCGCCTTCAGGGTGAGCCTCTATCTCCGACAGCCATTGCTTGATGGCTTCTACCACAGTTGAGCCAGGGTTTCCTAGCATCTGTCCCTCTGGTATTTCAAAGTAGAAATAGATAAAGCGCTCAGTGCTCACCAGCTATCCCCCTGCCCTATCGCCCACGATGAAAACCCGCCGTCACCGGCCTGGCTTTCGGCGATCTCATCCTTCAGCGTATCATACAGCGCCTTCAACTGCGTCAATGCCGCCGTGTCGTCATACTCGCTGCCATCGGGCGTGGCCCACACCGCGCGCTTCAGGCCGTCAAACATGAGCACGTGTACCGCTTCGAGCGCCGCCCCTGCCACCGAGCCACCGACGGCGGTAAAGTGGCTGATTTCATCATCTGAGAACACGCTATGTACGCCGCGCGCTTTCCAGGCGGTGTTAGCCGATATGATCGCGGAAAATGACACGACGCCAGAAGCCTCGATGGTGGCCCCGGTTGCAGACCACGCCGTACCGCCCGGCGCAACGTACGCGCTGGCCGTCGTCAGGTTGCGAAAGGGGATGTCAAACGTTGCTGCTGTCCCATCCCCTGCACGCACCGTTTCAAACCACGCGGGCAAGTCCTGAATGCGCAGCCGCACTTGTTGGGCGGTTGTGAGCGCCATTGGCTATGCCTCTGCGGGTTTCTCTGGCTCCTCGGCGGCGGTTTCCGCCGGAGGCACGGCCCCTTCACTCTCGGATTTACGCCCCTTGCCAGCCTTGCTTTTCTGCACGACTTCGGGCGTTTCGTCACCGTCGGTTTCCACCGTCACGGTCACTTTGGCGGCTTCACGCAGCGCCTGGTTTTCAGCGATAATGGCGGCCAGGTCTTCCTGCATTTTCGCCAGCTTACCTTCAAGGTCGCCCGTCTTGGCGGCGGTTTCGGTGTTCTGTTTCTCGACAGCGGCGGCCTGTTTCTCGATCTGCATATTCTCGTACATGACCGACGCGCCGTAGGGGAATTCCTCCAGGAACTTCTCAGGCGTGGTGCTGCCTAACTGCTGCACCCACGTTCTGTAATGCACGAGTGGACCGCTCATACCATTGATGAAGTTGATGTCGCCCTTTTCCTCGTACAGACGCACGGTTTCGGCGATCTTCGCTTCCATATAGGCAATCAGGTCCTTACCCGCCGGGGTGAGCGCCCCAAACTGCACGAACTCCGGGAATTTGTCTACCATTGTGCTGTCCTCATTCTGGGGGCGGGCATGACCCGCCCCTCATAGCGTATACGATTGTGAACTACACGACTGTCGGCGCGCTGGTCGTTGAAGAGAAGAACCACGCGCGATCATCCACGAACCCGTGACCAAAGTAGCCACGCAGCACGTACCGGATAGCATCGCGGGTGAGCCACGCTTCAGACGTTTCGTTCATGTTCTCCTGGAGAATTTGCCAGGGTTCTACGGTTTGCCAGACGTACCCGTAAGCCGAGCTATCGCACAGGCCCCACAGGTACGAGTTGACCCAGGGCGACACAACCATCTTGGACAGCAAGCCGCGATAGGGATTGTACGTGCCCCCGCCGCGCGTCTCTGCCGCACCAGACCAGCCGCCAGCCCGATACAAGCCGTCCGACATCAGGAATTGCTTGATAGCGAACTCCGATCGCGGGCCGCACCAGATGGTATCCGCGTTATAGCCCAGATAGCTCCCGCTTTTCTTGTCCTTTGCGGTGCTAATAGTGGTCAGTGCGGTATCCAGGTCAGTCGCATTGAAGATCGTGCTGAGCGTATTCGCGCCGATGTCGTTATCCAGAGTCGTACTGTTGCGGACATAGTTGGCTCCCGTTGTGACGGCGGTCCAGAAATCGGACTCTTCCGTCATGATTGCCGACTTGCCCAGTTCGTAGGCGATCTGGCGAATCTTGCCCAGACGGTCAAACTTGATGTCATCACCCGTCACTTCCACACCCATACGGTACAGGAAGTTCTGGATTTTTGTCCCGCCCTCCAGCGCAGAGGTCACGAACTTAACTTCTGAACCGGACGGCGCGCGCGGCACGGTGCCCATTGCCCCATCCCGAAGGTACTGCTCTTCCGGGCGGTTACTGGATTCCTTGCGGACCAGTTGTGCATAGGTCGGCGCAATGCCCGCATAGGTCGAGAAGGCAATGAACTTGATTCCGTCTCGCAGCAGGTTGGCTGCGTCGGGGTGCATGACGAATGCCTCTTGCAACTGCATACGGAACTTGCGATCCTGTGGTTTCAACCACTCAAACGGGTCGTAGGCGAGTTCCAGGCGCGGGTTGTAGTTGACCGGATGATCCTTGAAACCGGACACCTGGTCATTGATCCCACGCTGAATTTCGACGATCTTAGCCTTGCTGGTGTCTACCATGTCTGCCATTGTCGCATCTCCCTAGTAGTAGTCCGGGCGGGGCGGCTGAAGCAGAATGTCCAGCGTGGCCGTGTTTCCACCGACGCCAGAGTTGAAGCCCACCACATACGCGATGCCGGTTCCGAAGGTGATCACCGCGCCAGTCGGCGAAACGCCCGCTGTCACGACGGTTTGCTTAGCTGCCTGGTCCCACAGCGCCCAGACGCCCGTGAGGCCTGTCGGTGCATGGAGGCCAGAACCAGTACCGGACGGATAGACCGGCTGGCCCAGCGCCCACTTCACCGCGCCCGACTCTGCCGACACACGGAAGACACCCTGCCGCGCATACTGCATGGCCGTCGCCGTGACGATATTCCCGAAGGAGTCGTAGGTCGGATTCGGCTGCAGCGCGATCCCCGCGCCCGACGCCTTGTTGGCGGGCGTGAAGCTCGACCCGGCGTACACGAACACGCCAGAGTAAAGCAGCCAGTCACCGGGGTTAACCTTGCCGGTTGCTGACGCCGTCCCGATTTCGATGTTGTACGTCAGAGGGAGACCATAAACGGCCCCCTGAGCGGTTATTGCCATTCTGAGTTACTCCTTTCCCTGCCGAAGGGCTGCCCCTACACGCCGCTGCCACGCCTCGACATCTTCGTCAGGACGTGGGCGCGGATCGAACGCTTCGGTCACAGGCAGCGGTTTGCTTTCCTGACGCGGAGCGCCCGTCACGGCGATCTTGTGCGTCAGGCCCGCTACCTGTGCCTTCTTGCGTTCGCGTGCCAGGATGTCCAGCCATTCGGACGGGTCAACTTTCTCCANNTGCTCGTTCTGGGTCTGGGCTTCGGCCAGCGCGGATACCGCCTGGTCCCTCTCATTCAACGCCACGCGTACCGCTTCGTCTTGCCGCTCACGCTTCATCTGCTTTTTGAGCGACTCCACGAAGTCAGGTCGGGCGGCGATCAATTCCTCAAA
>DONB01000093.1 GCA_003510325.1 Thiobacillus sp.
TCTTCGCACAAAGGATTGTCGCCATGATTATCCAGAGCTCCCCACCGATCAATCAAGCCGTACAGCCTGATATGCGCGCCTATGGCGCCGCGCCTGCCAAGCCCGTCCCCGCCACGCCGGACCAGAGTGCGCCCCAACCTTCCGTTGAAGAGCTGAAGCGCGCCGTGGCGGCCATCAATCAAGCCATGCAGCAGTCGAATCGCAATCTCGAATTCAGCGTGGACTCCGATACCCACAGAACCGTGGTCAGGATGGTGGATACCAGCACAGGCGAATTGATTCGCCAATTTCCGTCCGAAACCACCCTGGCCATTTCACGCGGAATCGATCAATTCCAGCAGGGCCTACTTCTCAAACAAAAGGCATAAGCCGGAGGCTGACAATGGCAGAAATTACGGCTTCAAGCATGGGCGCACTGGATGTTCCCGCACTCGTCTCGCAATTAATGGCGGTCGAGCGCCGGCCTATCGACCAGCTCGACGCCAAGATTGCCAGCTACGAGACCAAAATTTCTTCGTTCGGCACGATCAGCGGCCTGGTGTCGAGCTTTCAGACCGCGGCGAGCACCCTGGCCACCAGCTTCCAGAAAGTCGCTGCCACGCCGTCCGATGCCAGCGTGCTTTCCGCGACGGCCGGCAGCACTGCGGTACCCGGCACGTACAGCGTGAACGTGAGCAAGCTGGCGCAATCGCAAAACCTGGTGGCGGCCGGGCAAACCAGCAGCACCGCAGCCATCGGTGACGGCACCGCCACCACGGTCACGTTCGACTTCGGCACCATCAGCGGCGGCACGCTGACCGACGGCATATACAGCGGCGCCGCCTTCGCGTCCAACGGCAGCGGCAGCGCGAGCATCACCATCGCNNTCCCCTGGAAGGCATTCGCGACGCAATCAATGCCGCCGCCATGGGCGTCACCGCGACCATCGTCAACGACGGCAGCGGCACGCCCTATCGCCTTGCGCTGAGCTCGAGCAGTTCCGGTGTCAGCAACAGCCTCAAAATCACCACCAGCGGCGGGGACGGATCGATCGACAGCCTGCTGGGCTACGACCCGGCCGGCACGCAAAACCTGACCCAGACCCTGGCCGCCCAGAATGCCCAGCTCACGGTGAACGGCATCGCGATCACCAGCGCGACCAACACCATCAACGAGGCCATCCAGGGCGTCTCGCTCACGCTCAAGAACACCACCGGCTCGCCGTCCAGCCTGACGGTGGCGAACGACNNCCCTGGCCAGCCAGATCAAGTCGCGTTCCGCCTTTGGCACCAATACCAAGGAGTCAGGTTCACTGGCAGGCGACGGCACCTTGCGCCTCATGCAGGATCAACTGCGCGGCATTTTCATGACGCCTGCAAGCGGCGGCACGCTGAGCTCGCTTGCCGAGGTCGGCGTTTCGACCCAGAAAGATGGCACGCTGAAGCTGGACAGCAGCAAATTCGACAGCGCCATGTCGGCCGATTTCGGCGATGTGTCGAATCTGATTTCGTCGTCGACGGGCTTCGCCACCCGGCTGGAGGCCTGGGGGAAATCCACGCTTGCAGTCGGCGGCCTGATCGATACGCGCACGAAGAGCCTCAACCAGCACGTCAAGAACTACAACGACGAAATCGACAGGCTGGAAAACCGGATGTCGGCCCTGCAGAAAAAGCTGACGGCCGAATATACCAACCTGAACCTCCTGCTGAACAACATGAACAGCACCAGCGCGTACCTGTCGCAGCAACTGGCTTCCAGCAATAAATAAATCGGGAGAAAGACGTGTATTCGAACCCAAGAAACGCTGCCCATCACTACGCCAACGTCGGTCTGGAAACCGGCGTGGTCGCAGCCAGCCCGCATCAGCTCATCATCATGCTGTACGAAGGGGCCGAGCTGGCCGTGCGGATGGCGATCAGGCATATCAATGACGGCGACCTCGAAAAGAAATCGGCCGCCATCACCAAGGCCAGCACCATCATCCTGGAAGGGCTGCGCGCTGCGCTCGACCTCCAGCAGGGCGGCGAGATCGCACAACAGCTGGGCGCGCTGTACGACTACATGAACCAGCGCCTGCTGCTTGCTCACGTCAAAAATGAAACGGCCCCGCTGGAAGAAGTGCTGGGCCTGCTGCAGGAACTGCACGGCGCCTGGCAGCAGATCAGCACCCCTGCCCGCCCCGCCTCCCTGCCCGCCCACCATTCCATTGCCGCCTGATCCGGAGCCCACCATGACCAGCCACGAAATGCTCACCACCTACGAGTCGCTCTCCGAACTCACCGGCACCATGCTGAATGCCGCGCGCCAGGGCGAATGGGACGACCTGGCCGCGCTGGAGCAGCGCTGCCAGGTCCATGTCGGCAACCTGATGCAGGCAGCGCCGGTGCCGCTGAACGAAACCGAGCAGCGCACCAAGGTCGCGATCATTCGCACCATCCTGAAGAACGATGCCCAGATCCGCGCGCTGACCGAGCCGAGCCTGCACGAGCTGCAGCAGCGCCTGAGCATGACGCGTGCCGGCCAGCGCGGCGTCGAGGCCTACGGCGCGCAGCGGGCCTGACGCCTTCCCTCATGTTCCCGGTCCAGTATCTGGCTCGCGTTCTGGATGTCCCGCCCAAGCCGGACACCCCGGGCCGGCCNNCGGGCGTCCAGCCGGTTCTGAACGCCACCGAGCGCGACCAAGCCGCACCGCGCGCGGCATTCGATCATCTGGCGATCGGCCAGACGCTGACCGGACATGTGAAAAGCCTGAGCAAGGGCATTTCGCTGGTCGACATCGAAGGTCAAACCGTTGCGATGCGCCTGCCCCATCCGACCGCACCCGGCGATACCCTGCGCCTGCGCTTTGCCGGGCACATGCCGCAACCGGTATTTCTGCTGGCCGCGAGCGATCCCGCCATCGACGATGCGCCCCAGTTGAGCCAGACCGCCCGCATGCTGAGCGACCTGATGCAGCAGCTGCCAGGCCGCAGCGCGCTGCCCACGCTCACCCCGCCCGGCCCCCTGCTCGACCAGCCGACGACAAACCCGGCCATGCTCGCCATTGCCCTGCGCACCGCGCTGGTCCGCAGCGGGCTGTTCTACGAATCGCATCTCGCCAACTGGGCCGTCGGTGAGGACAGCCTCGACGGCCTGCTGCAGGAGCCGCAAAACCGGTTGGCGGCGGCCGAGTCATCCCGCACCGCCCAGACAGCCGGCACGCTCGCCCTGTTCGACCCTTCCGAGGCGACCGGCCAGAAACCGCTCAACCCGATGCATGCCCTGCTGTCGCAGCAGTTGCAGGTGCTGGAGTCGCCGCAATTCGTCTGGCGCGGCGAGGTGTGGCCGGGACAGGCCCTGGAGTGGCAGTTGCGCCATGAAGCCGGGCAGACGGACGAGCATTCGACCGCGCCGGGCGCCGACGAGCCAAGCACGGGCTGGGAGTCGCATCTCAAGCTGAGCCTGCCGCAACTGGGCACCGTGAACGTGCATATCCGGCTCGATGCGCAGCAGGCCTTCAGCATCCGCATGGCGCCCGAAGACGCCGGAACCGCGCCCCTGCTGCAACAGAACCAGGGCCGTCTGGTCGATCAGTTGGCGACGGCGGGCTGCACGCTCAGGACGCTCACGGTGGAGCGCGATGATGCCAGCGTCTGACAAGCAGCGCGCCGCCGCGNNGCGCCGCGCGTGGTCGCCAAGGGACGCGGCATCCTGGCCGACACCATTATCGAGCGGGCGCGCGCATCCGGCGTCTACGTCCACGAATCGCGCGAATTGCTCGCGCTGTTGATGCAGATCGACCTCGACAGCCACATCCCGCCCCAGTTATATATCGCCGTGGCCGAATTGCTTGCCTGGCTCTATCATCTGGAAGAGACCGAAAATCGCGCCCTTCCGAACCCTGACGCCTGACCGTATGCCTTCTTCACCGCTTCACCAGACAAGCCCTGCCGCTGCCGACCACGACGAGCTGCTGGCCCGTTACACGCTGCATTCGCGTGCGGAAATCCTGTCCCAGTTGCGCTCGATCCAGAAGCGCAAGCTGCTGGTCAATCTCGATCTGCAAGGCAGCCGGCAAATCATCGTCACGTCGGTGCTGGCCGTGAATGAGGCCAACAACACGCTGATTCTCGACAGCGCACGCGGCGACGCACTCAACCAGAACCTGATGGGCGGCAAGGGCGCGGAGTTCATCACCCAGCTCGACGGCGTCACCATCTCGTTCGCCACCGGCCCGGTCACGCTGTGCGAGTTCGAGAAATATCCGGCGCTGCGCATCGCCATGCCCAAGTCCATGGTCCGCCTGCAGCGGCGCGAGCATTTCAGGGTGCCCCTGCCGATTGCCAACCCGGTCAAGTGCATCGTGCCGCCGGTGTCCGAGGACGACCGCGACCCGATCTCCACGACCATCGTCGATATCGGCTGCGGCGGCGNNGCGCTGGCCGATTCCAGTGGGCGCCTGGGCACCGAGACCGGCCGCATCCTGACCGACTGCAAACTGTTGCTGCCGGACTCCGATGCGATCTTCACCACGCTGGAAGTACGCAATTCGGCCCAGATACGCCTGCACAACGGCGCCTTCCAGACCCGGCTCGGCTGCAAGTTCATCCCCCTTCCCAACGACATGGCGGCCCGCCTGCAGCGCTTTGTCATGGATATCGAGCGTGCGCGGCGCAACAGCCTGTAGGCCACCGTCACCTCACCCACACGCATTCAAGGAGACCCCCCATGCAAACCATCCAGCAGGAGATTGACGAACGGACCAATCTGACCAGTTCCAACAAGCTGGAGCTGTTGCTGTTCCGCCTCGGCGAAGACGCCAACCTCGACCGCAACGAACTGTTCGGCATCAACGTCTTCAAGATCCGGGAAATCATCCCCATGCCAGTGATCACGGCGGTGGCCGGCTCGCACCCCAACATGATGGGCGTGGTCGACCTGCGCGGCCAGATCATCCCGGTCATCGACCTGCCGGCCGTGGCCGGATGCACTCCAAAAACCGGGCTGAACATCCTGCTGATCACCGAATACGCGCGTAGCACCCAGGCCTTTGCCGTCGAGTCGGTGGAGGACATCGTGCGCCTCGACTGGCGCCAGGTCCTGTCGGCCGAGGGCAATGCCGCCGGCGGGATGGTCACCAGCCTCGCCCGTCTGGACGGCGAAAACAGCGATCGGCTGGCGCAGGTGCTGGACGTGGAAACGATTCTGCGCAAGGTCATGCCGCCCGCCGAGGAGGATATCGATACGTCCCGGATCGGATCGGCCGTCGAGCTCAAGCCCGGCACCGTGATCCTGGCCGCGGACGATTCGCTGATCGCACGCACCATGATCGAACAGGGTCTGGAGGCGATGGGTCTGCCTTACATCATGTGCAAGACCGGCAAGGAAGCCTGGGACCAGCTACAGTCGATCTCCGACAAGGCGCAGACCGAAGGCCATACCGTGCACGACCGGGTCGCGCTGGTGCTGACCGACCTGGAAATGCCCGAAATGGATGGCTTCACCCTGACCCGCAACATCAAGCAGGATCCTCGCTTCAGCTCCATTCCCGTAGTGATCCACTCGTCGCTGACCGGCTCGACCAACGAGGCGCACGTCAAGAAAGTGGGGGCGGATGCCTATGTAGCGAAGTTCGTCGCCGAGGATCTGGCCAACGCGCTGCGGCAGGCGCTGAGCACAGTGCATTGAGGGGCAAGACTCAAGATGCAAGTTACAAGGCAGGCGCGGGCGAAGCACGCAGCCGCACGCTTCGCTCGAATCTTGCAACTTGAATCTTGCGTCTTGAAGTCCCCGCTCCGCGGGGGCGTTCTGTTTTAGACGCCCATCGACATGATTTCCTGATAAGCCGCCACCAGCTTGTTGCGTACCTGGATGGTCTGCTGCAGGGCGATGCTGGATTTCTGCAATGAAATCATGGCATCGGACAGACTGACAGTAGTGTCGCCCATCTCGAAACGCTGGGCGAGCTGCTGCGACTGCAGCTGCGCCTGATTGACCTGGTCGAGCGAGGATTTCAGGGCCGACGAGAAATCGACTGCGCCTGCCGCCTTGGTTTGCAGGGGATTTTCGGTCGCAGGGGCCGTGCGGGCCGCGGCAGCCTTCAGCTGCGCCACCATCGCTTCGATCCGGCTTGTGTCGATCGCACCAATGCTCATCGTGTCCTCCTTCGCTCATCTGGCCGCCTGCCAGGCGGTTTTCCACGTGCTCACCTTATCAGTCCGGCGGCAAGCCATAAGCCCGATAAGCGCGGGAAAGCGGCTTCTTTTCCCCCGATTGAAAACCTGGCCACTGCCGATAATTCGATCACATAGCGATATTCCCATGGGGCAGGCCGCATGAATGCGAGAAGCGGGATGCTCCATGGCATCAACACGATGGGGGCAAGATTATGGCGGTAGAAGGTGAGATGGTGGTTCCGGCCAACGTCATGGATTTCACGCGAACGGCGGGCGGGCGGAAAATCATGCTGATGCTGGGCGTGGCTGCAGNNACAGCCCGACTATCGCGTGCTGTTCTCGAACTTCAGCGACCGCGACGGCGGTTCCATCGTCGCCGAGCTAGAAAAAATGAACATCCCCTACAAATACGCCGAAGGCGGCGGCGCCGTGCTGGTGCCCGCCGAGCTCGTTCACGACGCCCGCCTGAAGCTGGCCTCGCAAGGCCTCCCCAAGGGCGGCAACGTCGGCTTCGAGCTGATGGAAAACCAGAAGCTCGGCTCGTCACAGTTCATCGAACGAATCAACTTCCAGCGTGCCATGGAAGGCGAGCTGGCACGCTCGATCGAATCGGTCTCGGCCGTGGCGGCCGCACGCGTGCACCTCGCCATGCCCAAGGATTCGGTGTTCGTGTCCGAACAGAAAGCCCCCACCGCCTCGGTGCTGCTCAATCTGCACCCCGGCCGCGTGCTCGACGCGCAGCAGGTCAGCGCCATCGTGCATCTGGTTGCCAGCAGCGTGCCGGAACTGCCGATCAAGAATGTGACCATAGTCGACCAGAACGGCAACCTGCTGTCCGAAACCGGCAAGCCGGCCAGCACCAACGGCATGGACCCGAGCCAGATCAAGTACGTGCAGGAGCTGCAGCAGAGCGTGGTCAAGCGGATCGAATCGATCATCACCCCGATCGTCGGCCCCAACAACGTTCGCGCCGAAGCGACCGCCGACGTCGACTTTTCGCGCAGCGAGCAGGCGGTCGAATCCTACAAGCCGAACCAGACGCCGGAAGCGATGGTCATCCGCAGCCAGCAGACCAGCGAATCGCTGAACGGCGGAGCCAATGCAGGCGGCGTGCCGGGCGCGCTGACCAACCAGCCGCCGGCCCCTGCCACGGCGCCGCTCACCGCGCCGGCCCAGAACGCCGCTGCGCCGGCTGCGGCGGCCCCGGCTTCCACCACGCGCAAGGATGCGACCGTCAACTATGAAGTCGACAAGACCATCCAATACGTCCAGCAGGGAAGCGGCGGCCTCAAGCGGCTGTCGGTCGCGGTGGTCGTCAACTACAAGCAGGCCACCGACAAGGACGGCAAGGTGACGATGCAGCCGCTGACCGAGGCCGAGAAAACCCAGATCACCAATCTGGTCAAGGAAGCCATGGGATTCAATGCGGAACGCGGCGACTCGATCAATGTGGTGAACACGCCCTTCGCCCGCGCCGAACCGGAAGTGCTTCCCGAACCGCCCATCTGGAAAAACCCCGAGTATGCCGAATACCTCTCGATTGCCAGGACCGCCGGCAAGTACCTGCTGATGGGTCTGGCCCTGCTCATCCTGTATCTGCGCGTGCTCAAGCCCCTGCTGAAGAAGCTCTCCGAAGCGGCCAAGGCACCGTCGCCGATCTCGAATCCGCAGCTGCAGCACGCCATGGCATCCCTTCCCGGCCAGCGCAGCTACGAGGAAAACCTGACGCGCGCGCAACAACTGGCCAGCCAGGACCCGCGCGTGGTCGCCAACATCGTGAAAACCTGGGTGGGCAACAATGAGTGACAACAACGGCGTCACCAAGGGCGCGATCCTGATGCTGGCGTTGGGCGAGCAGGGCGCATCGGAAGTGATGAAATACCTGGGCCCGCGCGAGGTGCAGAAGCTGGGCGAAGCCATGACCAGCATGCGATCCATTCCGCAGGAAGCGGTCGAAAACGTGCTGCATGACTTCAATACGGTGGCAGACCAGAATTCCTCGCTGGGACTGGACTCCAACGACTATATTCGTACGGTCCTCAAGAATGCGCTGGGCGAAGACAAGGCCTCGTCGCTGCTGAACCGGATCCTCGGCGGCGGCGGCGATGCGAGCGGCATCGAAAGCCTGAAATGGATGGACGCCGAATCGGTGGCCGACCTGATCCACAACGAACATCCGCAGACCATCTCGACCATCCTGGTGCACCTGGAACGCGATCAGGCCTGCGAAATCCTCAACTGCTTCACCGAACGCCTGCGCAACGACGTGCTGCTGCGCATCGCCACGCTTTCCGGCGTGCAGCCGGCTGCGCTGCGCGAGCTGAACGACGTGCTGACCAAGCTGCTGTCGGGCAGCGACGTGTTGAAGAAGCAGCCGATGGGCGGCACCCGCGCAGCGGCAGACATCCTCAATTTCATGAGCGGCGACAACGAATCGTCCGCCATGGAATATCTGAAAAACTACGATATGGAGATGGCGCAGAAGATCATGGACGAGATGTTCGTGTTCGAGAACATCATGGACATCGAGGACCGCGGCATCCAGCTGCTGCTGCGCGAAGTGCAGTCCGATTCGCTCATCATCGCGCTCAAGGGTGCGTCGGAGGACATGCGCGAGAAAATCTTCAAGAACATGTCGCAGCGCGCCGCTGAAATGATGCGTGAGGACCTGGAATCCAAGGGCCCGGTGCGGTTGTCCGAAGTCGAGGCGCAGCAGAAGGAAATCCTGATGATCGTCCGCCGACTAGCCGACGAGGGCCAGATCTCGCTGGGCGCGAAGGGAGAGGAACAGTATGTCTAGCGTCCTCTCTAGCGTGAACCCGGCCGATTTCCAGCCCTGGGAGATGACCAGCTTCGACAGCCATCCGCATCCGGCGAAACAATCCGGCCTCGGCGCAGTCGTTCTGCCGACGATCGAGCAGATCAGCGCGATCCAGGAACAGGCCAGGCAGGAAGGCTATGACGCCGGCCATGCCGAGGGACGTGCCGCCGGACTCGCCGAGGGGCTCGAGGAAGCTGCCCGCGAAGCCGCCCGGCTGAGCAGCCTGGCCGAGTCCTTCTCGACGGAAGTGGGCAAGGCCGATGAGACGATCTCGCAGCAGGCCCTCGATCTGTCGGTCGATCTTGCCCGCGCGCTGCTGAAGTCGGCGCTTGAGATCCGCCCCGAACTGGTCATCCCGATCGTGAGGGAAGCAGTACGCTACCTGCCGGCGCTGCACCAGCCCGCCCTGCTGTTCCTGAATCCGGACGATGCCGTTCTGGTCAGGGAGCGGATCGGCGACGAACTGACGAAAATGGGCTGGCAGCTGGCCGACGACGCACAGCTTGAGCGCGGTGGCTGCCGCGTCGAAACCGCCAGCAATCAGATCGATGCGAGCCTGCCCACCCGCTGGCAGCGCCTGACCGCTGCGCTGAGCAAGCATTCTGACTGGCTCGCAGACTGATGCAGACCCAACCGCACAGCACCCGCTGGAACGCCTACCTGCAGGATTGCCGCGAACTGCTTGCCATCGCGGAGCCGATGCTGGTGTCGGGGCGCGTCACGCGGGTGGCCGGACTGGTGATGGAAGCGGTCGGCCTGAAACTGCCGGTCGGCAGCGCCTGCACTGTCCCGCTGCCGAATGGCGCGCAGCTGGAAGCCGAGGTGGTGGGCTTCGCCGGCGACCATCTCTACCTCATGCCGCAAAGCGATATCGAGGGGATCGTTCCCGGCGCCCGCGTCTTCCCGGTGGAAGTGATCCCCACCCTGCCCGGCCTCGGCCAGGTCGATCATCCACGTCGCCGCCCGAGCGACCGCACCCGCCATCTGCCGGTTGGCGATGCCCTGCTGGGCCGGGTGCTCGACAGCCGCGGACGCCCGCTCGACAATCTCGGTCCGTTGCAGACCAGCGCCACCGCACCGCTCAATACCCGCGCCGCCAACCCGCTGTCGCGCGCGCCGATCACCGACATCCTCGACGTCGGCGTGCGCGCGATCAACAGCATGCTGACCGTCGGCCGCGGCCAGCGCATGGGCCTGTTCGCCGGCTCCGGCGTCGGCAAGAGCGTGCTGCTGGGGATGATGGCGCGCTACACCAGCGCGGACGTGATCGTGGTCGGTCTGATCGGCGAACGCGGCCGCGAGGTCAAGGAATTCATCGAGCAGATCCTGGGCGAAGAAGGCCTGGCGCGCGCCGTGGTGGTGGCGGCACC
>DONB01000149.1:0-18035 GCA_003510325.1 Thiobacillus sp.
ACGACCGCGCGAAGCTGGATCGCGCGGTCTGCATCCGGGTTCGCCGCAACGAGCACAGCGCTCTGGTTGGCAGTGATGGCCGCCTTGAGGTTGACAGCGGAATCGGCGGCAGTCCCGCCGATCACAACGGCAATGTTGC
The DNA here is from genome assembly GCA_003510325.1 of Thiobacillus sp. Classification (GTDB taxonomy): domain Bacteria; phylum Pseudomonadota; class Gammaproteobacteria; order Burkholderiales; family Thiobacillaceae; genus Thiobacillus. The sequence continues at coordinate 140 of DONB01000149.1, forward strand.
CAGGTAGCACTCCGCCGCCAGAGTCAAATTCGTAGGTGGCGGCGATGCCGCCAACTGTGATCGTACANNGGTTCCCCGCCGCGAGCGGCCCGCCTAATGCCGCGACGATTCCTGCCTGCTCCGCCGTCAGCAGCATCGGGCTCCAGACGGCAGCGCCAACAGCGGGCGAAACACACTGGAAGGCCCGTCCCGTTGCGGTGTTCAGCCAGAGCGATCCGGCGACGTAGCCGAGGCCCACTCCGCCCACGTTGTTGTCGTCGGTGGCTGTCGGGTCAACGCCCGCGCCCAGGTTGCTCTTGATCGCTGTGTACGTGCCCGCGCCCGTCTTGCGCAGAACGCCCTCGGCGGGCACGACGGCGGAGTGCTGGACTGCAGAAACTGCCGCCGAGGCTATCGCCGCCGCTTGGGCGGCGGCGGCCTTCGCCTGTGCTCCCGCTGCGCTTTCGACGGTGGACGCGCCAACGCCGTGGGTGCCCGTGGTGAGCCCGGCATGGGTAGATAGTTGCGTCTCGGATGCGTCTGCGGCTGCGTTGGCGGCCAGTTCGTCGTCAGTCGCCATCGGATTTGTGCCGCTCGGCGAGGTCGCCCCATGAATCGCGGCAAGCTCCGCCGCGCTGAGATTCTGGTTTGCTCGGTTGATCATCTCTCGCCTTTCATGCCGCCGCGCGGTCGCCGGGATTCCAGGCTTCCACCGCGACCGTGATCGGAACCGCCGCGTAGTTCGTGACGACGAAAGAAATCGACACCGGGAAGCCCTCCGCCTCGGTCGTCCAGTTCGCCGCCTGTCCAGCGACGAGCGTGTACGTGTCGCCCGCGCGCTGTAGCGCCGTCACCGTGATCGTGGTGCCGGCCCACGCGGCTGCGGCATTCAGCCGGATCTCGTGCGTCATCTTGCCCGGATGCACCGCGTAGGTCCACGTCCCATTGCCCGCGATCAGGCTGTGGACTTGCGTGGCCGGAACGGTCCAGCGCTCCGGTGCGAGATGCGAAAACGATACATTCTCAGTTGCCATCATCTGCTCCCTTCCTCGCGGTGCAAGCGCGCCGCCTCCAGTTTCGCACGAACCGCCCGTCGCTCCAAGTCCGGCGCGATCAGCGCCTCCAGGAAGCGCACCAGTGCACCCACGAGCGTCTGGATCGCCACCGATGCCTCGGGCGTGACGGGCCACACCTGGGCCACGAGAATCGCCACGGCCCCACCCACGGTCAAGGCAATCGCGGTGCTGCCGCCATGCAGACTGCTCATGCTACGCCTCATGCCGCACCTCCCGCCAGTCGTTCCAGCCTTGCGATCAGCTCATCGAAACGCGCGAAGCCGCCTTTGACGCGCTCACCTAGCAGAGCGACGCCGGCCTTGAGATCAGAGACCTCGACGGCGAGCGCATCGACTTTGCCTGCCAGCGACCGCAGTTCCTTCCCCTCCGCATCATGCCGCGAATCGCACACCGCAAGCGCCTGAAACCGCGCCTCGGTCCATGAGCGATGTGCCAGGAGTGCGCCGAGTGCCCCGACTGTGGCCCCGACGATCCCCGCCGCTGCTCCCACTATTGCCAACATTCCCGCATCCATCAATAGCCTCTACTTGTGTTGATTGCTCGCACTATTGCAGCCTCGGTGTTGATCGCCCACTTCTGGCGGAACACCTCTTCGACGCGCCGAAGCAATGGCCAGCGAGGCTGCACTTTGACCGGCTGCGAGAAGAGGGAGTAGAGCAATTCCAGTCCAGTGCGCTCCCCTGCGTGTGGCTTCTTCCGTGTCCGGCTGAGCGCGTCGCCGCCGCCCTCTGGCCGAATCACGCGCCGCCAGACGCCTTCCGCGCGCCCCGTCCGCAATCGGCCGAAGAACACGCGGCTGCTCTTTCCGAGCGCGCCCGGCCACTTTCGTTTCGGTGTCATTGTCTGGATGGTCTCACGAGGAAGCCCGGTGCCGACCTGGGGAACCGCATACGTCTTGCCGTGATGCTTTCGGCCAAGGACATCCGTGACGCCTTCCGTCTGCTGGACCATGAATTCGTCGGCGCTGCCGACGAATGCCGTTGCATCTCCGGTGGCTCGCAGCTCGTTCTTGAACAAGCGTGCCTCCATTGCATTCTGTGGATAGATCGCTATTCCTTTGCCGACCCACTCGGAACGGATCGTGAAGTCGTGCTTGAGCGCAGAGCGAACGGCGGCCTGAGCCGCCGCGCAGGTCCGCATCATGGCATTGCTGATCGCAAACGGGATGTCCCGCTCAAAGCCGATCATCCGGGCGCGGAACTCATCGAGGTCGACCTTGATCCGCAGTTCCATCAGCTCCTCACGCCGGGTTGATCACGACATAGGAGATCGTGATGGCTGCGTTGTATGCAACTGCCGGGTCCGTGTTGCGCAGCTCAAAGGCGACTGTACCCACCCCAGGAATGACCTGGCCCTGAGCGAGTTGCTGTCCGCCCGGAGCCTGGAAAGACCAGAGGATTATCGACGTCGCTGCGACCTTTGCGTTGCCCCAGAGTCCCGTGTTGAACGTCGCATCAGGGCCGATGAACGTCACGCCGAGCGCGACGGTGTCGCTCACCTGGGCGCCGCCATTCGGCAGCACGATCCCGCCGTCGATGCCCGCCTTTCCTGTCGTGCCGTTGAGTCGGATCGTGTCCGTGCCGGCGTTGGGGTCGCCTGCGTGGAGGATGGTACCCCACCGATCTCCGGTGGCCGAGCTATCTTTCCACTTGAGGTTCTGATTGGCCAAGGCGGCATTGACCGCGACGCCGCCGACACCCCCGGCCACGGTGTCGTTTTCAGTGCACTCCGCATGGTGAGACGCCAACAGGACGGAGCGATCTCCGGAGACGATTCCGTTGTCCGCACCGGCCACGACGCTGTGAGGGTTCAGCACCGTGGATTCCCCGGCTGCGGTCCCACTACAGGCCAAGAGAGCGGACGGGGATCCCACTGCTTCACAAAGACCAACGCACGCAGCGACGATGGAACGATCGCCCAGGGCGCGCGGATCCTCGCCCGGCACCGCCGTGTCAATCGATGCGACGACGGCAGATTCCATGCCCATTGCATAGCCACCGTCGCTGGCGATGACCGATGTATCTGCCGCTCCGGCCTGCGATTGCGTGGAGGCCACGAGTGACGCCACGTGGTGCGACGACTGGAGGCCGCCCATGGCCACGGCGGCCGACCGAACCGCCGCTGCGCCCTTGACCACTTCCGAGAACTGCGTCACGTCGGCCTTGTTCAGCGGCATGACGTGCTCGACCGTCAGGCAAATCGCCTCCTGGATCGAGTTGAAGAAGTCGCCACTCAGCGTCGTGACGGGTGGCACCTCGGTGAAAAAGCCGGCCACGCCAGGAGCGGCCGGGGCGGGCATGACCGCAACGGCGGTCGGAGTGTCAATGCGATGACTCATGCGTTATACCTCATGTGTCCAGTAAATAGCAGTATGCGCGGGCTTGTACTTTTCCCACGCCAGGACCATCGGCATGACCACCGACGAAAACGTGATCAGCGGCGAGTTGCACTCGTCATTGCAGTCCATGCGGTGAATCTGCGCCGGACACGAGGCCGTCCAGTAGAAGGTCTNNGGCCCATCCTCGACATCGACCGCGAATCCATAGAGCAGCGCGAACGCCTCCCAGTGCGGCTCACTCGCACCTCCGACGTTGCGGAGCTTGACGATGAGCACGCGGCGTCGATCCGCGATCAAGACCGGGAACACGCCGAACTCGGGCAGGCCGCACGCGCGCTCCCACTCGGCGATCAAGTTGGTCGTCGTCTGCGGGTCCGCCTCCTCGAAGCCGGTCGTCACGTAGTTGTGTGCGCGCACCACCTCATCAGCTATGCCTTGCAGGAGCAGCGTGAGCCGTCGATCCGGGTCGCGAGTCCAGATGACGCCCGGCGGAAGCAACTGCTGTAGCGTCAGCAGGTAGTCTGCATTGGTGGCTGTCCAGAGCTTGCTCGCCACGTCTACACCCAGTTCTGCGTGATGCCGCCGATCACGATGGTCGGGTACTCGTTTGCCCCGAGCGCAATGTCGTCCGTGCCCGCGCCGCCCTCCACTGCCGTGATCTCGAACCAGTCCACGCCGGCCGAGTTGCCGATCGCTTCTTGGAGATACGAATTGTAGAACGTGGACCCGGCCGGGTTGACCTCCGCTCGCTCGCGGAATGCGGACTCGATCTCCGCCAGGATCGCCGCGTAGGTGTCCGCTTGGCTCAGGCTCCCGTCGCCATGAACGGTTATGGAAATAGTGATAGCCTCCTGAATGACGCTGGGATTCGGTACGGACAATTCTGCGGTGACTGGCTTGCGCGCGGTGATGTAAGCAAGGACGGCTGCGATTGTCCCCGCGCCCGGAAGCACACCCGCGCCCGTACCCTCGACGACGAAGCGCACCGTCACCTGTCCGTGCGCCATGCCCGCCATCGGCCATGCTTGCACCCAGACNNCCGCCCTGCGGCGGGCTGCTCAGCCGCAATCGGATGCGCTCCTGTAGCTCGTCGTCACTTTCCTCGTCCGCGCCGCCAGTGAAGCCCACGGGGAGCGCCATCGGGCCAAGCGGCGCACTCGCCTGCACGCCGACGGGCGGAGACGAGAATGTGAGTTGCGCACCGACCGCGTACTCGTAGTTGCCCGCCGCGCCCGCGACCACGGCCCGCACCGTCACGTCCTTCTGCGATGACGGACCCGGCGCCCAGACGTAGGGGCCGCCCGTGACCTCGTATTCCGCGCCGCCGTCGCGAACGAGGAGCGTCCCGTCTATGATCGTCGATCCACCAATGGCCGTGGCAATCACCGTGCCTGTGGCTTTGCTCGCTGGCACCTTGCCGGCACCGAGAAAGAGCGTGGCCCATCGCAACAGATAGTCGCCCGTCGCCGTGTCCGGGATCATCTGCGTCGAGAGGAACACCACCGTCTGATAGATTCCCCAGGCCACGCCGGCCAGCACATGCGCGATGACCCACGCGAGGGACCGGACGACCAGCGCGTTGCTATTGCCCATGCGCGCGTTCAGGTCGCCTTTCACGCGCGTTATCAGTTCGGATAGTGTTGGCGTTATCAGCATGTCACAATCCTATCGCCGCCCAGAGGTCCGGGAAGCGCTCGACTATCGTATCACCATCCTGCTTGTACGCGGTCACCTGCACGGCCAGCCGGTTGCCGGCCTGCGCCTCCACGAGTACGTCGATGCGAGCGCACAGGCCATCGTCGATGAGCGGCTGCAAGGCTTCCTCGGCGAAGGATCGCGCCTCCTGTAGGGTCTCCTGTGTGAGTCCGCGAGCGCGACAGAGCCAGAGCTTGCTGCCGTAGCGGTCGCCGGAAGTCGGCAGGTACTGGTCTGCCCACCAGCCACCCTTGTACGGCAACGGGCCTCGGTCGTCCGGTAGCACGTCCTCAGCGCTGGCGCGGCGGTCGGAGAGCAACGAAATCCACATGGCCTCGCGGAGCGTGACATGCGACAGCGTTGGCGACCACGGCAAGAGCTCATAGAACGGCAACCCGAGCGAGTCCTCCATGTGGCCGCCGAGCGGGTCGGCGTAGAGGATGTCGCCGGACTCGACATGAGCAAGGCCGGGCGTCACATAGTCCGCCCAACGGCGCGCGGGGTCGATGACCTCGAGCGCAAGATTCGTGATCGTGCCCGGCGCGCGGACCTCGTAGATCCGATCCGGTGTCATGTCTGACGCAAGATGCAATACTGCTATCAGCCCGCTATAGGTGACGGACGCAATGACTGGCGTAGTCGCGGGCGGCACATAGGCGATGGCTGGGTCATTCGTCCACGCCGCCGGGTTCGTCAAATCGGCGCCGATCATCGCCTCGTTGAACGTGACCTCCACGGTGTGCAGGCCGTTGGCGCGTGCCGATGCGACCCACGGAGCAGCCACTACACCACCCCCGTTATCAGGCCCTTGGAGTAGGTCACGGTCTGGCCAGCACCCGTGAGGAAAGAGCCTGTAGCGCCGGGCACGCCAGCGGCCTGGAATGCCGAGGTGGCGTTGATTGTGGGCGCGACAAGCGTGCCGCCGCTGCCGCCGATTCCGCCACCTCCCGAGAGCGACGTGAATCCGAGCGTACCGAACGTGCCCGCCGGAGCGGACATCGAAACCGTGGCCTGCAACGTGCCCGAAACGATGGTGTTGCCGCCCAGGTCAATCGGTGTGCCCGTCGGGCTGCCAATCGAAACTTTCGTCGAGTCGAGCAAGATGCCGTAGCCGTCCGCGTGGTACATGGCCACGGCCCCGGATGCGAGGGTCGTCGGTCGGTAGCGGCGATCCGCGACGATGAGCGCGACGGCGTGATCCGAGGATGCGTTGACGTTGCCGACGAAGGCTTCGGCACCCACGAACGGGCGCGATGTGAAGCCGTAGGGCTCGGCGTGCTCGACTTCCGAGCGCACGAGACCACCCATGCCCTTGATCTGGAGCTTGCGGAGCGCCGATCCTTCCGTCACGCCTACCACTTCGGCGCGGGTGAATAGTGCTATCATTCTGCGAGACAGATCCATCAGTCGAACCAATCCTCGTGCGGCGCGGCCGCCTTCTTGCCCTTGTTCGGTACGGCCTTGTCGAGCGTCGTCATCGCGCGATTCCACCAAGGCCGCCAGCCGTGCGTGATGGGCTTCTTGCGCTCCTCTGGCGGCTGTAGCTCAAAGGCACCGGGCGGCATCAATGTCATCTCCGCGACGGTCCCACCGGAGTCGAGCCGTAGCGTCACCTCAGTGACAAGGAGTTCCGCCCACACGCCAAGATCGCTGTCTTCGACACGGCGCAGAACGTTCGGCGCATAGAGCACGCCGTCACCATCGCGCCAGCCAGGGACGGTGAGTGTCGCCACGGCCGACCGGCCCGCGCGCGTGACTGCCTCCCAAACGCCCCGGCGCTCGCAAGCGGCGATGTCCGCCTGCTGGTCTGCCATCACCACGAGCATCCGGTAGCGCTCGATTGCCGAGTCTTGGACGATTGCGACCGGCGTTGCGGCATCGGCGGCAAACACGGCGTCATCGCCGCGGCGCTGGCCATAGACCCGGTATTCCGAGTAGCGGTCTGCCGATGAGCACTTGACCGACATTTCCGGGCACGCCGCCGCATCAATCGCGGCAGCCGCGGTCATGCCCTTGACCGCGAGGATCAGATTTCCGGCTGCGTCGTCCGTGACGAATGCTCCGGCGTCGTGGCACAGCCGCTCTAGTGCGCCTATCACGGTCTCTCCCGGCTCCGGCGCCCATCGGGCTAGCGGCTCCAAGGACACCACATCGGACGCGACAGAGAGCCCGTAGGGCGCGGCAAGGGCCGTCGCAATCGAGTCGAGGTATCCGCCGAGGAATTCCGAAGGTTCTCCGGTGCAGGAGCACATTGCATCGACGGCACGCGAGCGGCCGGAGACGGAGCGCAGACGCCCGGACTTGCCGCGGCTTTCCGTCACCTCCTCGGCGTAGCCCGTGAGGAGCAATTCCCGTCCGAGGTACACCTCGACGGGATCTCCGGTGGCAATGCCGAGCGGATTGATCGTGCCGGGCTGGCCAGCCGACATCGACACGGAGAACGCGGACGGAAAGGAATCGATGGACCGAGACAGAGAGAGCCCGGTCCAATTGCCGAACTCCTTGCCGCGAGCCCGTAGCGTCACCATTTCGCGCGTCTGTGCCATGCTACTCCGTCAGCACCACGATCTCGCCAGCGACCGCACCGGGATCGGCAATGCCATTGCGCAGCACTATCTCAGCCGCTCGCTCGGCATCGTCGTATAGCTCCGATGCGAGCACGAGCGCCGGACGGCGGGATGACAAGATGATCGTTTGCTGATGCGGCAGGTCCATCGCCTCATGCAGGATCGCTTCCACCATCGACGCCCGGGCCTCTACCGCCGCGTTGTAGGCGGCCGGGTCCGTGAGATAGTGCTCGGCCAGGGCCATCTCGTCACCGAGCGCCTGTGCCGCGGCAACCGCCTCCTCGTAGGACGCGAACTGCTGCCCGGCCGTAAGTTCCGCGGCGCGGGCCACGGCGAGCGCGTAGAGCATCTGGTCAAGGATTGCCGCGTTGACGAGGATCTGTTGATCGGTCGCCGTGTCGCCGCCCGCGGCAAGCGCGGCCTGCGTCTGGATGAGCCCGGCGGAAAGCGTCGTCGAGACACGCCGCGCATCGACGGGCTCGCTGAGTGACTGCGCGCCCGTATCCCACGTCGATGAGAGCGTGTCCGCGTCACCGCTCAGGGTTTCAGCGGTGTCCGCGATCACGCCCACCGCGTAGATGAACGCGTCCAGGTCCGTGCCGGTCAGGCTGCCCATGATCTCGAGCATGGCCGTCATGCGTTCTTCAATCGAGCCGGTGAGCAGTCGCTGGACCTTGCGATTCAAGGCCATGACCTGCGTGCGCATCGCGTAGAACTCCCGCGTGGTCTGGCGGAAGGACGCGGCGAGGGCCTGCATCTTGGACAGCTTCGATGCCGCGGCCTTGTAGACCGAGCCCGCATCGACAAAGCCAAGCTCGAATTCCACGTAGCTCTTGACGCTGGAATCCTCGCTCATCGAGCAGGTCTCACAAACGACGGACAGATTGCCAAGCTCGGGGTGGACCAGTGTGGCGATGCCGCCCATCTCGCAAGCGTTGACCAGGGCGACCTTCTGCACCGCCACATCGGAGCCCGTCACGAACGCCCGGATCTTGTAGCGTCGCGTGCTTCTGCGCATGTCCTCGACATAGGGCTCGTCACGCTGCCGGAACTCGTGCACCACCACGTCGCGCCCGGTGTCGAGGCCCACGTCGATACCGTCGAACTGCACTCCGCGATACTTGAAGCGCTGTCGCTTCTTCTCTCCGGGTGCGCCGAGCGCCGAGGCGACCTGTGCGAAGATTCCCATTATTGTGCAAATCCCCACATGCGCTTGAACTGCGTCAGTTGCACCGTCACGCCCGGCGGCGAGTCAGGAACCGATATGTTCGTTCCCGCCGGAAGGCCGCTGCCCTCCACTCGGATCACAAGCGGCTTGTCCATGAGCGAGGCCCATCCGGGTATGCCGGCCATGTTCGGCATACGGGAGAGGACCGCATTGCGGGCGGCCATGCGGCGTGCTCCTACGTCTGAGATGCGCGCTCGGGTTTCAAGCTCCTCTTGATCGATCTCCTTCATATCGGCAAGCGTCTCGCCGATGATTTCGCCAATCGGCTTCCCGATCTCATAGCCGATGATGGCGGGAAGCACTCGCGTCGTGATCTTCTCCAGTACTCCCATCTTCCCCGCACCAGGAATCGGCACACCATTAGGCCCAAGCACCGGCGGCAGTCCGGGCACCCCACCTGCGCCCCACGCCTTCATCGCCGGACCGATCTTGCTGGCCAAGTCCAGGATGCTGTTGAGGCTGCCGACTACCTTGCCGAGCACGTTCACGCCCGCGACAACGAGGATAATGTTACGGATCGCCTTCCAATGATCGGCAACGAACTGGAGCAAACCGACGACGGTTTGCAGGCCTTCGCGGATCTTCGTTCCGATGGCCTCTCGGTTGGCTTGCATCCACGCAATCGTCTGCTTGACCAGCGGCTCCAGAAGCGGCACAAGCTCCTTGCCCAAGACGTTTGCCACGCCGCGCAGCATGGACTTGAGCTTGCTCATGGTGTCGCCGAACTCCTCGGCGGCCTTCAGGTCGGCTTCGGTCTGGATGCCGTACAGGTGGGCTTCCTTGCGCAGATTCTTGAGCCCGTCCGCGCCCGCCTCCACCATGCGGATCATGTCTCCGCCGCCACGACCGAAAGCGGCTTGAGCGAGCGCGGCGCGACGGGTCGGATCTTCCAGATCGGATATGGCCTGCATCACGAGATCAAAGGCTTCTTCTGTGCCTTTCGCACCTTGCAGCATGGCGAGGCGGCCCGGCCCTACGTCCTTGAGCAGTGCGGCCAGCGGACCTTTGCCGGCCTTCAGTTGGCCCATCGTGCGACTGAAAATCTTGAGCGAGTTGTCCAGGGTGTCAACGCCGGTGTCGGTCTGCCCCGCCGCGAAGCGAAGCTCTTGCAGTGCCACGGCGTTGATGCCGAGTTGCCGGCTCAGATTGTATAGCTCGCTGCTTCGCTCCACGTAGTCATCGAGGAAGCGCGAGACGGCGTAGCCGGCAGCGGTCGCGCCCGCCGCGAGGATGCCGATGCCGCGGAGAGCCGAGCCCGCCGCCTTGCCGATGGTCTCGATGGGAGCAAGCGCGATCTTGGTCCGCGCCGCGAAGCCCTTGATCGCCGCGCTCGCCTTGTCCAGCGCGGTAATCTCTACTTGGACTTTCGGTAGCTTCGGCATTACTTCGCACCCATCGCCAAGGTTTCATACCACCAAAGGAGATCGTCAATCGTGAGGGAGAGCAGGGCCTCGGGTGGCCAATGGACGGCTAGGGAGAGCTGTCCGAGGATTGGCCTCCACTCGGAGACTGACGACCACCCGGCAAGAAAGGGGTCATCGCTGCAACCACCTTTCCGAAGTCGTCCACGTCCAGGGAATCAATCGCATCCTGCGGCTCCTCCGCGCCCTTCACCGTGCGGCCGAGCCGCTGAATGAGCACGGCCATCTGCGCCACGTCATGATCTTTCCCGGCCGTTTCGGCGGCCTTCATGTCGCCAAGGTTCGCGCGGCGCGAGAACACGAGCGTGGCCACGTCTTCGCCAAAGGAACGAAGCGGACAATCGAGCACGACTTGCACCGGAGTGACCGCCATCACTTCGTCTCGCTCGCGGCCTGGGCTTGCCACTCAAAGGAGCACGTGCCTTCGCCTGCGTCGTACTCCGGCTGGTTCGAGCAGCACGCATGGGTGAACGTGTAGGCGAAGCCGCTGCCGATCTCGAATTCGATTGTGGAGTCGCTGATTGCGGCAAGGTCCGCGATCTTGTCCGCAGAGCCCACGACCACCGTCGCCGTGCCGTGCGGAGAGACCGGCGTCACCTTGATGCCGCCGGGGCCGCTCATGCTCTGCACGACTTCGCGTGTCGTCGTGCCGATGGACAGCGATACGCTGTTGACCTTCCAGAGCTTGCCGTCCACGCGCATCTTCGCGAGCCCGGCCGTGATCTGTCCTGCGGTAGCCATGCGGGCCTCCTATGCGGCGAGCGCCTTCTCGGCTGCCGTGTACGCGAGTCGCCACTGATTCTGGATGGCGAGTATCTGGCACTCGCCGATGAGTGCCGGCGGGAAGAAGACGTCCAGCCGGTTGGGATCAAGGGCGTTGCGCTCCACGATGACGAGCTTGCGGAACACGGCGCCGTTCTCTACGATACCGCGAAGCTCCCATCCGTCGTACATACCGAAGAGAATGCCGCGGACAGCGTTCGCCGTGGTGACGTTCGGTGCACTGGCAGCAAGCGTGCCGTCGTCGGCAAGGTTCTTGCCGTTCGTCGCAGCGACCAGGTTCGCCTGCATCTCGGTGTTGATGACGTCCACCTTGAACGTCGTCGTGATGTCGAGCCACTGGTCTTCCGCGCCTCCGGCCGGGTTCTCGAAGTAACTCGTGATTCCGCGCAGGATGTAGACCTCGCCGCTCGTCGAAACCAGCGGCACCGTGATGCCGTTGTCGAGCAGCGTCGAGCGCTCCAAGCGCGTGAACTGATCGATGGGGTGCGGCGCGCTGATGCCGATGAGCTTGAGTCCGTTCAAGGGCTTCGCCGGATTGGCGCGGAAGCTCACCGCAGCCGCGCCGGCAAAGGCCGCGCCGATTTCCCATGGAGGATTCGGACAGCCTTCCATGCCGAAGCACGAATAGTGCGGATCTTGCTGAAGCGTGCCGCCTGTGGCGAACGTGAACAGGTTGATGTAGCTCTCCAGCTTCGCGCCGAAGACGTGGCCGTAGGTCATCTGGTATGGTCCCCATCGACCATCCGCGCCATCGGCCCACTCGTTCTTGAAGGCGAGCAAGGAAGTCGCATCATCCCACGGATGCGAGACGAAGCTGTAACGCCGGTCGAGGATGTTGAGCATCGCGGTCGTGAGCACGGGCGCGAGCGTGCCAGCGACCGGCGCGGTGCCGCCAGTGCCGAGGAAAATCCGGTTGACGGTCGTCGTCGGAGCGGCCGGAATATCGGTCACGGCGATGCCCGCCGGATTCGTCTCTGCGGGCGCCCCGAGCTTGTTCAGTCGGATGTCGATCTGGTTGCCGAGCAAACCGGCGTGGCGCGCGGTGAGAATGACGGCGGCGAGAGCGCCAGCGCCGGTCACGGGCACGCGAGAGCCGAGCGCGAGCGCTGCGGCCTCGTTGATGCCCAGGGCGGCTCTGATTGCCGTCGCCACGTTGTCGGCCGTCTGACCGCTCACGACCGTGATCGGTACATGCTGATCGGCGATGTAGAGATGCAATGTGCCGCTTCCCGTCGCCGGCCCGGTGATGTTGATCGTCGAGCTTGCGGCGACACCCGCCGGATCGGCCAGTGGCATGGCGTAGAGCGGGCGCGGGTTCGGGTCGTTCCGCAAGTAGGCCGCGCACGCCTGCGCGAGCATCGAACCGATCGANNCCAACCAGCGTCAAGGTGTTCGCCAGAACCGTGCCGGAGGCAAGCCGCTGGCCGAAGATGAGCGAGGGTCGGTCTGCTTCGCCGGGCTGTGCGACCGGTAGATTTTCGATCAGGACGCCCGGGTGCTTGTCGCCGGACGCAATGACCTGGAAGGCAATCGACATGGCTTACTCCTTTGCCTTCGCCGGCTTTGCGATCTCCGTCACGACGATCACCGCGCCCTTGTTCGCGAGTCGCAGCCAGTAGTGGGACAGCGGAACGCGCTCGCCCTCGGGCGCGAGAGTCCGCCGCTCGGGGTGGGGCCACGGAACCCGCGTCCCGGGCACAGTCGGCTTGACGATCATGCTTCCCGTCATGGCGGTGTCACCTCTATGATTCGTGGACTAAGGTCCGCGCCGTCGGGATCAATCGGCTGCACGGCAATGACGATCTTTTCCAGGCCGGTGAGCAAGGCGGCGGCAACGGGGAACTCCAGGCGGTACTTGAGTGTCAGAATAATGCTAACTCCGCCAACCCTGCGCTTGCTCGACAAATTGAGATTCTTCTGCACTTGAATCGAGTAGTCCTGGAACGAGCCGCCCCAGACAGGATCGCCGATGATCGCCGCTTCGATTGCATCCTCAAGATCGTCCACGGCTTGCGCCAGCGCGGCGTTCGTCGTCGCCGTGCAGAGTCCGTAGATGCCGACCTTCTCTGTTCGCAAGAAGAGCATTGCATTGGTGGTCTGCTTGTCGAATGTCGGATCATCCGAGATTGCCGTCACGAGCGGCAAGTCGCCGGCTTCGGGATCGATCAACTCGGAATCGAAGACGTGGCCGGCACCACCCGCAACGCCGGCAGCGAGAAGCCGCGCAACGATGTCCTGCCGGATTGCCGTCGCGGTGAGCGTCACTGCCATCACGACACCTGCGTCAAGAGCAAGCGCACCATGCCGCTGCCGTCTGGCTGCACGCTATAGACCTCGTAGATTGCTGTGCCGATCTGGATCGTGTGGCCCGCGCTCGGCGTGATTCCGCCAGCCGCAAGGTCTGCAAGGCGCGGCTCGATCATGGGCCGGGTCGTCGAGAGATTCGGCCCGTCGCCGCCCTGCTCGACGACCTGATAGGCCTCATCGAACACGCCGACAAAGGCAAGAGCTACGCCGCCCGGATCATAGACCGCGGCCTGCGGGAAGGTATCCCGCACGACCTCGGTCCCATGATTCAGAGCCGCCGCCCAAGCCATTCATGCCTCACTATGCGACGCGCAGGAAGGACACGTAGACCTGGCTCTGGGTGTTGCCACCAGCGCCGAGGGTGAAGTCGGCGGTGAGCGTGCCGCCGCCAGCCACGCGGTGATTCGCGTCGTTGATGGTCGCCACGCGCACGACGGTCGTGTCCACGACATTGAGCACCATGATGTCACTGATCGCCGCGCCGCCGTTNNCCCGCCGCACCGTTGCCCGCCGTCTTGACGGCCCAGGCATCGAGCACGCGGATGTCGAAGTTGGCCGGCAGCGTGAGCACGATGTCCACGGCGTCAGCCGCTTCCTTCGAGAAAACGAAGCAGCCCATCATGCCGACTGCCGTGGCGAGCACGGCCGCATTCGCGTTGTAGACCGCCGAGTCGGTGACGAGACGCTGCGATGCCTCCTGCGCCGTCAGGCGATCTTCGCCGATGGCGTCGAGGGCAACGAGGTTGTCCACGCCCGCGGCCACGAGGGCATTCGGCGCGAACTTCCCACCGGCGCCGGCCGCGAACTCGGCGGCCGTGAACGCATCATCGGCGAGCAGATTTGCGAGATTCGGCTGATCGAGACAGTTGGGAGCGAACTTCCCGCCCGCGCCGGCCGCGAACTGAGCGGCGGTGAAAGCGTCGTCGGCAACGACGTTGGCGAGGGCCGTCGTATCGAAAGCACCGGGCGTGAACTTGCCACCGGCGCCAGCGACCATCTCGGCCGTGGTGAAGAAGTCGTCTGCGACCATTGCGCGGCCCTGAGGGTCAGCCGTGATCGGAGTTGCCGCGGCGGCCTGCGTGCGGTTCGCCCCACCGGACACGATGATCAGGCCGGCCCCGGCGGCGGCACCAGCCATCGTGGGCACAGTGCCCGCGTCGATGGCCGAATCGTCGATGACGCGGTTGGCGCCCGTCGAGACCATCACCCAGGGACCGCCAGCGGCGGCAGCCGCAACCTCGGTCACGATCTGCGTGGCGGCTGCGGCGGCGACGCCCGAGTCCTGGAGATCCCCGCCAGCGGTGAGGCCCGCGAGGTTGCCAGCAGCGGCGGGAACGACCTTGTTGGCCTTCGCGCTCACGTCGAGATTCGCGTCGGCCGCGACAGCGGCGAGCACGTTGACGCGGCAGGTCAACGGACCATTCGTCGCGGCTTCGGCGAAGTACCCGATCAGGTAGTTGTCCGCCGCGTCCGTGGTCTCGACGACGCCCGCGACCTGATCCCAGTAGGCACGCGCGCCAGCCGTCGCCGTGGTTGCCCCGAGCTTCGGCATCTCCCACACGCCGGACGTGTAGGCGGAGAAGGTGACGCCCACCAGCGCCGTGGTGATCGGCAGGCACACGGTCTGCTGGATCACTATCGGCACACCGCTCGTCACGCCTCCGACCGGAGCGACGAATTCCGTGGTCTTGCCGTCTCTGATGTAGTTGGTCGCCATGTCGATTTTCCTCCTGTTGTGTCAGGTCGCCGTAGCGGCCGACTACACCGGGTTCTCGTACAGGCCGCGGTGATTCGTTACACCGCAGCCGAAGTCCAGGTCGATGCGCGCCTCTATTCCGCGCGTCGAGAAGTCGATCGCGCTGGAGAACTGCACCGACTCAGCACCTTCCAGGTAACCGTAGATCAGCGACAGGTACGAGGCCGCAGCCGCGTACCAGTGCGTCGTCGAGTTCGCGTCGAGGCGCGGCTCCACGATGACGCCGAGCGACCCGACGAAGCGCGGCACGACAGCATTCGTGGCAGCCGGAGAGAAGCCACCCTGCGCGACCGGCGTGACGATCTGCTCGATGGTTGTTTCCAGGTTCGCCGGGATGATCAGGTGCGACGGCTGGAGATTCAGCCGGCCGCCACCGAGCTCGGTCTGGAGGCGGAAGCTCTCGCGCATCGCGCCGAGCGTCGCCGGGCTCGGGGCGCCCACGTCGCCGCCCGCCGCGAGGTTCGCGTGGCCGGCCGCGAAGAGAGCCACGCCGTCAGCCATGTTCGCGTTCGCCGTGATCAGCGACCAGAACAGATCCAGCTTGAGCCGGGTCATGGCCGCGACCTGGAGCGCGGGCACGGACGAGAACGCGTCCATGTCGTCGTTGATCATCATCTCGCGGGTGTGTTTCCAGCCGATGCCGTAGCTGAACAGCCGCCATTGCTCGCGGCCTTCCGTGAGCGTGCCGAACTTGACCTCGGCGCCCTCCGGGATCAACTGCGGCGTGGTGAACGAGCCCATCTCGTAGTGGTTTGCCGTTTTGAAATCCGGCAGGTTCTTCTGCTTCGCGATGGGCAGGAAGTTCAGCACCTCGACCGCGATCTCCGCGCGAAGCGATTTGTTCATCGCGTCCGAGAGAATGAGCGGGAAATCGGAAGTCGAGTGCGCGCGCATCCCGCCCTCGTAGCCCATGGCCAGATCGAAGAGCGGAGCACCGTCCAGCCTCTCGACGTGCGAGCGACCGGCACGACGAAGGCACTCGCGGGCGATGCCAGCAAGCCGCATCCCCGCGAAGTCGCGCGAGGCGTCGGGCGGTGTGCCCTTGCCGCTGTGCGCCCGGAACACGAGAGCATCGGCCATCGCGGCGCGAACCTTCTCGCCTTCGCCCACACCGACCTGTATCTGCGAGTGCGTGGCGGTCGCATCGGCCCGGGCGGCAACGGCCTCCAAGAGCGTCAGCCGGGCGGAGTCCAGCGACGGGCCGCCAGCCACGAGCATCGGCCGCCAGGTCTCATCGGGCAGATGCAGGCGCGTGCCGAGCGCGGTGATGTCCGCTTGCCGCTGCGCTTCGATGCGCCCGCCTTCGACGCGAGCGGCCTGGATGTCGGCGGCCCTCTTCTCCTCGGCCTGCTTCTCGGCTGCGATCCGCGTGGCCTCGGCTGCGATCTCTTCTTTCGACGGCATGGGAACCTCCTGCTCGGGTTGCGACCTTGTGCCAGTGCCGCCATCGGCAGGCACCGGAACGAAGCTGATTTCCTTGGCCAGGTGCGCGGCCCAAGTGCGGACCTCGACACCATCATCTTTCGTGACGACGGGCTCGCCGATGCGGGCGTAGCCGTAGGAGAGCTTGCGGATTATGCCATCTTTGATGTTGCCGACAATCTCCGCATGGCTCGGAGCATTCGACAGTTTGATCTTGGCTGAGGCTCTCCTCTTCTGCACCTTGACGGAATCGGGGACCACCGAGCCGATGATCGAGGCGAGGGAAGAGGCGTCGTGCGCGGCGAGAACGTGTGCACCGAGGTTGAGCTCGGACACGTCAAGACCGGAGAGCGGTAGGCGCTCCATCCAGCGCTCGCCCGTCCACGGATCAACGCGCATCACGTCAGCGCCCGTGGCGAAGACGACCTCTATCGTGTTGTCTTTCTCGTTGTAGCTGGTCGGCAAGAGCGCGGATTCGCGGCGCTCCATGCCGTCGTCTTCGGTCGTATCTTGTCGAGTCACCACGCGGTGCCCTCCACGCGAAAAGCGTGACACAGGATACTGGCGGACATGCAAGCCTGATCTTTCACAGCCCCTCCGCAACCGACTTGGCCGCGGCAACGAGAGGCGCCTGGAGTGCGCCCGAGAGCGTAGTTTGACTCGCGTCACCGTCGCTGATGATTCCGAGTTCTTCCCGCTTCCGCTTGTCTTTCGCGATCTCGGAATCCACCGCGTCAGGGTCGCAGCCGGAAGCCCGGATGATCCCGGGCCGCGACTTCTTCCCGATTCGCATCTCTAACAGATCTGCCTTTACGTCCGCCTCGCGGTCCGCGCTTTCGATCTCGGGCTCGGACCACGACACGGCCGCAAGCTCCGGTATGTCCGGCAAGAGTCCGGCGGTCTGCGCCGAGTCCAGGAACCAGCGCCAGAGCGGCGCGCAGACGAACGGGATGAAAACCTGCTGGCGCAACGCGCGGATGAGCCTGTGTTGTTCGATGAGCCCGAGCTTGATCGAGGAGAAGTTGACCTGCGACAAGTCGCCAGTCAGCACCTCGTAGCTGAGTCCCGTGCCGGCNNCCTCGTAGCTCAGGCCCGTGCCCGCCGAAATCTCATGCAGCGCCGCACGCACGTACTCGGGATAACCATCCGCCGTGCCGGGTTGATTGAATGTGATCTTCTTGCCGGCAGGCAGGTAGGCGATGAATCCCGGAAGGAACTGCTCCACCGAGTTGCCGCGACCGTCTGACACCAGCGCGCCGCTTTCGTCCGCTGCGGGAGCGATGCCGTCGCCCGAGCCCGTCGGATAGCCCGCGTCGATGTCGCC
>DONB01000149.1:18080-18252 GCA_003510325.1 Thiobacillus sp.
TATGCCACGCGCCGATCCTGCGCATCGAACTCCACGCCCTGAAAAACCGTGTTGCCGCCTTGCCCGCCGTCGTACTTGTCGAGCGGGAGGAAGTCGCCCTCGAGCGCCTGAATCAGGAGCGGCGGAATGCCGCGACCGAGATCGTTCATTGGGCGCGGACGGCGGCGTAGCA
>DONB01000149.1:18374-18511 GCA_003510325.1 Thiobacillus sp.
TTGGCATCCGTGCTGCGCGTGACCCAGCCCGCCTCGCGGTAGCCCTGTCCGGCGGAGTCGTAGCTACGACGGGACTGCCGAGCGAGCCGGCCATCGGCGAACATGATCGGCTCGCCCGCGAACCACTGGGCGATGCG
>DONB01000126.1 GCA_003510325.1 Thiobacillus sp.
CCGCCCGCCGCAGCCAGGGAAAACTCGCGCTTGATCGGCGGATAGCAGACGCCGACCGCTTCGTTGCACCCCTGCCAGGTTGCTTCCAGCACCAGCTGCTCGCCGGCGGCGAGCGCACGCGACAGCGTCACATTGACGGAGAAGTTCTGGTGGTACACCTCGGTGCGGCCGAAGGTCGGGTCGTCCTTGACGTCGCCCGCGGGCATGTCGACCTTCGCCACTTTCGCGTCGGCAGGCGATTTGACGAGGTAAGCGAGCTTGTCGCGATACAGGTAGGTGTCGGGGGTCAGCGTGTAGTCGAGCTTGATCGTCTGCGCATCGGGCATCGCCGCGGCGACCAGGAAGGCCTCGTCCGGCGGCAGCAGTTTCGGCATGCCGGAATCGCCAGCCAGGCTGCGCAGTCCCTCCAGTGCGGAGGCGGAAGATGAAGCCGGCGCGGCGGCAGCGGGCGCCGCCGTGACGGCAGCAAGCAGCGCGGGCAGCTTGATCGACACGCTCGTTTCCTGCGGGGTGTAGCACAGCCCGGCGTCGGCGCAGCCCTGCGAAACGGTTTTCAGGGTGACCGACGTGGCGCCCGCCGTGCGCTGGATCGGCAGCGCGATGCGCACGTCCTTGCGGTAGGTTTCGACCTTGCCGAAGAATTCGTCATCCTTGATCTTGCCGGCCGGCAATTTCGGCGCGCCGAGCGTGGCGCCCTCGATCGCAAACTTGAACTTGTCGCGGTACATGTAATAGTCGTCGGCGATCTGCCAGCGCGCCTCCAGCGTGTTGGCGTCGAGCGCGCGCGCGGTGAACTTGAAGGCAACTTCGGGGTCAAGAAACTCCTGGGCGTGGACCACTGGAAAGAGCGCCAGCGCACCCCAAAGTACGGGCAGTGCGCGGAGCAAACGAATCCACTTATTCTTCATCATGTTTTTTCAGTCTCCGTGGCCAGCCAGTCGAGATAGGCAGGCAGGCCGTGTGTTATCGGTGTGGCAATCAGTTCAGGTACGTCGTAAGGATGCTGCACGCGGACGATTTCCTCAACCCGCGGGTATGCCGCGCGTGTGGTTTTGATCAGCAGCGGGATTTCCTCCGCCGTCTCCACCGCCCCTTTCCAACGGTACATGGAGCGGCATGGCGCCAAAACGTTCACGCACGCCGCCGCCCGGCTCTCGATCAACGCCCGCGCCAGTTTCTCGGCGCTCGCGAGATCGGGTACATTCGTCAAGACTAACAAAGGTTCCATGTCATGCGCTTTGGTTGGATTGTGCTACTGAGGCTGTCGTTTCCGGTTCTGGAAGCGATCGGCATTTTCTGGGCGGCCGACGCCATCGGCGGCTGGGTGCTGCTGTGGCTGCTGCTGGCGGCCGTTGCGGGCGTCATGCTGATCCGCGTCGAACGCGTCGCCTGGGGCGCGCGTCTGCTGTTTTCGGTGCAGTCGGGCGCGCATCCGCTGGCTGCGCTGTTCGCCAGCGGACGCATGCTGCTCGCCGGCGGCCTGCTGGTCTTTCCCGGCTTCATCAGCGACGCCATCGCGCTGGTGCTGCTGCTGATCCCCGGCACCTGGGGCCGGCGCAAGGCGGATCCGCTGCGGCCCGCTAACGACGACGTGCTGGAAGGCGAATTCAAGCGCGAGCCCGACGACCTGCTGCGTTAAGGGCGCTGCTCATACCGTCAAAACAGCGCCATCTGCCCGCGCGCCTGGCGGATTTCGCGCAGCAGGTCGTCGGAGGTCGGGTAGCGGTATTTCAGGCGCAGCTCGCGCGTGGTGCGGGCGTTGGACAGCTGGCGCGACTCGCGCAGAAACGACAGCAAGGCTTCCGACAGCACCTTTTCCGCCTCGGCGCGCTTGACCCGCGGCGGGCGCGGCAGGTCGAAGGCATCGGCGCAGCTGTCGAACCAGTCACCCATTTTCAGCGGGTGCGCATCGACCGCGTGGTAGATGCGCTGCGAACGCCCGCGGAACAGCGCGGCCCACGCCAATCGCGCCAGGTCGTCGGCATGAATGTGATTGGTGTAGCTGTCGTCCTTTGCCACCAGGGCCGGGGTGCCGCGCTTGATGCGCTCCAGCGGCAGCCGGTCGGCGGCATAAATGCCCGGCGCACGCAGGATCGTCACCTGCACCCGCTGCGTTTCGCCCCAGGTGCGCAGCTGGCGTTCGGCATCCACCCGTCGCACCGCACGTCCGTTCACCGGCGCCACCGGACGCGTTTCGGCGACCCAGTCGCCGCCGCAGTCGCCGTACACGCCGCTGGTGCTGATGTAGACCAGCGCGCCCGGTTTGCGCCGTCCCAGCGCATGCAGCAGATGCGCGGTACGCGGATCGGTCCTCCCTTCATTCGGCGGCGGCGCGAAATGGAACACGCCATCGACGCGCGGCAGCCGCGCGAGCGAGGCCGGCTGGTCGAGGTCGCCGACGTACGGCGTCACGCCGAGCGCGCGCAGTTCGGCCGCGCGTTCGCTGCGACGGATCATGCCGATGAATTCCGCCTGCCCGGCATAGCGCTTCACCAGCCGCTCGGCGACATCGCCAAACCCCACTATCAAGATTCTTTTCATCGTGCCCGCCTGTGATTCACCCAAGCTGTAACCCTATGCAGGCAGGGGTTAAAACCCTGTCCACACAGGCGATAATTCGCTGTTTTCCTGCATTTTAAGCTCACATCATGCCGTACCAGGTCACCATTCAGCCCAGCGGGCATCAGTTCAACGTCGAGGACGACGAAACCATCCTCGAAGCCGCATTGCGCGAAGGCTATGCTTTGCCCTACGGCTGTCGCAACGGCGCCTGCGGGGCCTGCAAGGGCAAGCTGCTGTCCGGCCAGATCGACTACGGCGTGCATTCGCCCAACGCGCTGAAGGACGAGGAGAAATCCCAGGGCCGCGCCCTGTTCTGCCGCGCCAAGCCCTTGAGCGACCTGGTCATCGAAGCCAAGGAAATCGGCGCCGCCCGGGACATCGTGATCAAGACGCTGCCGTGCCGCGTGGAGAAACTGGAAAAGCGCGCCGACGACGTGATGCTCGTCAAGATCAAGCTGCCCGCCAACGAACGGCTGCAATACCTCGCCGGACAATACATCGACTTCCAGCTGAAGGGCGGCAAGGCGCGCAGCTATTCGCTGGCGAACCCGCCGCACGACGATGCGCTGCTCGAGTTGCACATCCGCCACGTGCCGGGCGGCCTGTTCACCGATCAGGTGTTTTCCACCCTCAAGGAACGCGACATCCTGCGCCTGAAGGGCCCGCTCGGCAGCTTCTTCATCCGCGAGGATTCCGACAAGCCGATGATCTTCATCGCCGGCGGCACCGGCTTTGCCCCGATCAAGGGCATGCTGGAGCACGCCTTTGCCGAGCACACGGACCGCGAACTGGTACTGTACTGGGGCGTGCGTTCGCTGAAAGACCTGTACATGGCCGAACTGCCGCTGCAGTGGCAGGCCGAGCATCCGAATTTCAGCTTCATCCCTGTGCTGTCGAATCCGCAGCCGGCCGACCACTGGCAGGGCCGCACTGGTTTCGTGCACGAGGCGGTGCTGGCCGACTTCGCCGACCTGTCGGGTTATCAGGTCTATGCCTGCGGCGCGCCCGTCATGGTCGACAGCGCGCGCGACAGCTTCGTGAAATCCCGCAAGCTGCCCGAAGACGAATTCTTCGCCGATTCCTTCGTCTACGCGGCAGATGCCGAGACCGCACCCGTCGCATAAGGCCGGCCCTGACCGCGACCGCAACAAAAAACCCGGGCGGCATGCCCGGGCTCCGGTACTTCGAGACAGGCGACTGCGCTGTCACGGTTGAATTCGGCAAATCCTGCAGCGCTTGCCCTGGTTGAATCGGTGAGCCTTACAGCTCGCCTTTGGCGCCGGCCTGCATGATCTCGAGCAGCGATTTGCGCACCGCCTCGATGCGGACTTTCAGGGCTTCAGGCAGGCGCTTTTCCTGTGCGACCGCATCGACGTTGACGTCCATCATCACCAGCCAGCCCTGCCCCTTTGCATCCTCGATCAGGGCGATGCGGCACGGCATGTAGATGGAAAAATCCATGTTCGCATCGATCAGGTCCTTGGCCAGCACCGCATCGCAGAACTGGAAAATGATGATGGTGCGCTGAGGCTTGCCGGTCACCGCTTCCACCTGCTTGGACATCGGAAGCTCCGCCACCAGCTGCAGGTTCAGCGCATTGGCGCGCAAGCGCATCGACTCCGCCGCCTCGTTGAGGCTGACGCTGCGGTCGATGGCCATCTTGTACACCCCGCCCTGCTCCACCGCGCCGGCCCTGGACGCCGCCGGCTGGGCCTTGGGTGCGGCGGCCCAGCCTTGAGGCGCAGCCAGCATCAGCATGCTCAGTGCAAAACCTGCCGCCGCGAATGAAATCCTGCGCATGGGAGTACCCTCCTTAAATATTAGAAAACTCTAATAATATACATCCCGCTCAGGAATGCATCCGGTCACACGAATCAATCCGACCGGCCAGGATACCGAGGGTTCATTGCGCCCGGCACATGGCCAGCGCTTTTTGATACTGCTGGCAGGCTTCGCTCATCTGGCCGCTCTGGGTCTTGAGCTCGGCCATGCGGATATGGCCTTCGGCGCTGGGCGCGATGGCCAGGCTGGCTTCCAGATAGCTCTGCGCCTTGCCCCATAGCTGCTGCACACTGCACAGCTGCGCCAGCGTCAGCAGCAGATGCGCGTCGCGCGGCTGGGCATGCAGCCATTTCTCGGCCTGTTCGATCTGACGGGTCGGGCTGCTGCCGCGCGCGTCGCCATACAGCGCCACCAGATCTTCGTGCCACTCGCGGTTGAGCGCGGCTTCCAGCACGTCGAGCGCGGTATCGTGGCCGCCGCGCTGCATGAAGGCACGGGCAGCGGCACGCGCCACCCAGGGATCAAGCTTGAAATCGGCCGGAACCTTTTTCCAGTATTCCAGCAGTCCGCGGTCGTCTTCGGCGCGGCGCTTGAGATTTTCAGCATAGGCCATGCGCCGGTTCTGCAGGGCGACGCCGGGCTCCAGCGCGTTGCCGCGCATCAGCGCGTCGAGCAGGCGATCGACTTCGTCCCATTGCCCGGTCAGTTGACGCGCCTTGAGCTCGAGCCGCAACAGCGCGGTGTGCTGCGGCGCAATCTCCTTGGCGCGGCTGATCGCCACCAATGCCGCCGCCGCATCCTTGGCATCGAGGCATGCCTCGGCCTCGAACAGCTGCGCGGCGAGCTCGGCGCCGTGTTCGGTGGCCTCCTGGAGATGGCGCTCGCGTTGCGGGGTCGCGCGCATTTCCTGCGCCGCCCGCGCCGCGAGCACCCGCGCCAGGCCGAACCGGGCATCGTCGCCCTGCCATTGCCCGAGCGACTGCTCGGCATCCTGGTAACGATATTCGGTATACGCCTTCAAGCCGCCGACGAAGTTTTCGTCGCGCTTTCTGGCGGCGCGCCGCTCGCGCTGCGCACGCACGATGCTCTGCAGATTGAGCGTGAGCAGCGCCAGCCGCAGCAGCACCACGCCGCCCACCACCAGTCCGACCAGCAGCAGCACGAAGCTGATGAAGGAGATTTCCATCCGCCACGGCGGATACACCAGCACCACATAGCCGGGGTCGTAACGCCCGGCCATCGCCAGCGCGATGGCCAGCACCGCAATGATGAGCAGCGAGATCAGCCAGCGCATTATGGATTCCCCTTGTGCGCCTCGAGCGCGGCGAGGCTGGCGTCGATGCCCGGCAGTTTCTGGGCGATCTGCAGGCTGGCCAGGCGCCTGACTTCCTTGAGCGCGTCGGCGNNATACCGCATTGAGGTCGGCACGGAATGCCGCCTGATCCTGCGACAACAGCGCCAGGCGCGCCGACAGCAGGCGCAGGCGCAGATTCTCGCGCAGAAAATAGGCCTGGTCGGGCGGCAGCAGCACCGCTTCGTTGCTGTCCACCCGACGGATCTGCACGATGCGTTTCAGTTCTTCCCACAACCAATGGCCGAGGTTGGCCGTACCCGACACGCGCGGCACCGGCGCCGCTTCGGACACCTGAGCACTCGCCAGCGGCCAGCCGGCATGGCGCACCACCAGCGCCTCGATGCGTGCGCTGGCGCCCACTTCGTCGAGCGAGGGCACCGCACGCAGGTTGGCCAGATCGGCCGCGATCGCACGGCGCAAGGCAGTGAACTGCGGCTTGTTCAAGCGCTGCAGGCGGGTATCGGCGCCCTCCAGCGCGATGATCGCGGCCTTCACATTGCCCGCCAGCTGCAACTGCTGGGCGGCCGTGAGCAGCACCTGCTCGATCTCGGCCAGCGCCCATTGGTCGCGTCCCTGCGACAGATCCTTGTAGAGGGCTTCGAGCGAAAGCTGCTGCTGCTGCGAGGTCGCCATCTGGCTTTCGATGTGCGAGACCTTTTCGCTGACCTGCCGCATCGTGTCGTCCGCATTGCGGGCCAGTAGGCGGGTTTCGCTGACCTCCTTGCCGGTTTCGGCAAGCCGGCGTCCCAGTTCGGTCTTCAGGTCGCGAATGCGCTCGCGGCTGTCGAACCACGACCAGGCTGCCATCGCCAGTGCCAGCGCGGCGATCAGCAGCGCAACCAGCGCCACCGGTGAGGACGGAGCATGCCCGCCGGCATGGACTGGCACGCTACCAGACTGCGCGGCGGCTTGCGGGACAGAGGTTTCCGGGGTGTCGTTCATTGATTGTTCCTGAACCAGTTAATCAGGCCTTCCACCAGGCCGGCATCGCCGCCCGGCGTGGCGACAACATGTGCGATGCCGAAACGGTGGGCGGCGTCGGCAATTTTCTCATGCGGGGCGAAAAGCGGAGTATGCAACAGCAAGGGCCTGCCCGCCTCACCCAGCAGGACCGCCAGATTGTCCAGCGTCTCCGCGCTGGTGACGGTCACCGCGTCGATCCCGCCCGCCNNCCCGCCTGCCAGCACGCCAGCAGCGGCGCAGCATCGGCCTGTGGCCGCACGCGCCGGTAGCATTCCATGAAATGCACCTCGGCCCCGCGCGCCGCAAGCGTATCGGCCAGCAAGGTGCGGCCGCCGACGCCGCGCACGATCACCACGCGCTTGCCCGCGACCGCCTGCAGCTGCGGCAGCGCCAACAGCGCTTCGCTGTCCTGGCCGTCCGGCGTGACTACACCACTGACGCCCTGGGCCTGCAGCGCGCGCGCCGTCCCCGGCCCTACCGCGAACACCTCGACCGCAGCCGGCAAGCCGCCCTCTGCATGGATCGTCGCCATGCCGAACTGCGCGGCATTGGGGCTGATGAATATCACGATATCGGCAGCGCGCAGCTGCATGAGCGAGGTCGCCAGCGCGTCTGCTGGTAATGCCTCGATGGCAAGCGCAGGAAACACGAACGCGGCGCCGCCAGCCTCTTCGATCGCCTGCGCCAGCGCGGCGGCCTGCGGGACCGGCCGCGTCACCAGCACGGTGCGCCCGGCGAGCGCTTCCGTCATGCGGGTAGCGCGTCGAGGATGGCGCGCGCGCCCTGCGCCAGCAGCTTGTCGGCAAGCGTCTGGCCGACCGCCTCAGGGTCGGCTGCGTCGCCTGTCGCCGTGTCGTGAATGAAGCCGCTTCCATCCGGATTCGCAACGAAGCCGTTCAGCACCAGGCGGCCGTCCTGCAGCACGGCATGGGCGCCCAGCGGCACCTGGCAGCTGCCGCCCAGCACGCGGCTGACCTGACGTTCGGCACGCACGCAGGCGGCGGTCTCGGGATGATTCAGTGCCGCGAGCATGGCCGCCACGTCGCGGCTGCCGCTGCGGATTTCGATCCCGAGTGCGCCCTGGCCGGCGGCGGGGATGCTGTCTTCGACTGAAAGCAGGCTCTTGATGCGTTCGCCCAGGCCGAGCCTTTTCAGGCCGGCAGCGGCCAGCAGGATGGCGTCGAACTGACCTTCGTCGAGCTTCTTCAGGCGGGTGCCGACGTTGCCGCGCAGCGGCTTCACCATGAGATGCGGGTAGCGCGCGCGCAGCTGCGCTTCACGGCGCAGGCTGGAGGTGCCGACCACGGCGCCGGNNCCGACAGGCGTTCATAGCGATTGGAAACGAAAGCGTCGCGCGGGTCCTCGCGCTCGCCGATCACCGCCAGCTCGAATCCCGGCGGCAGTTCCATCGGCACGTCCTTCATCGAATGCACCGCAAGGTCAGCTTGGCCGGCCTCCAGCGCGATCTCGAGCTCCTTGACGAACAGACCCTTGCCGCCGATCTTGGACAGGGTGACATCGAGGATCTGGTCACCGCGCGTGGTCATGCCCAGAATGTTCACCGTGCAACCGGGATGCAGCGCGCGCAGACGATCTCGAATATGCTCGGCCTGCCACATGGCAAGGGCACTTTCACGGGAAGCAATGGTCAGGGTGTGCATGGCGGTAACAAAGGACTGTTGGATTTGGCAAAAGATGACGCGACACTGACGACTATGACGACCCCGCATCCACCTGAAGGAACCTCAAGCATGCTGCGGCAGTTCGCGGCATGGGCCCTGATTTTAGCATGGGGCCTGGCGTTGCCCGGCACCGCCGCTGCCGCGAGCGGCCTGGTTCATGCGAAGAATTTCCAGGCCGATGCGCGCACCGCGGCCAAACGCCGGGTGCCCGTCATGGTGCTGTTCAGCAGCCCCAACTGCCCGTATTGCGAGCGCGTCAAGAGCGAATACCTGGTGCCGATGCACCAGGACCCGGCCTACCGCTCGCGCGTCATCTTCCGCGAAGTCACCATCGATTCCGACGCGACGCTGACTGATTTCGACGGCACCCCCATCACCGAAGCCGCGTTTGCTGCCGCCCACAAGGTGTTCATGGTGCCCACCGTGANNGTCGGCCTGCTGATTCCGGATTTCTATTTCGGCTATCTGGAAGCCGCCATCGACGAAGGCGGGCGCAAGGTACGCGGCAAATAACGCTCCGCCTGCGCAGAATACGCCACCACGCGGCGAGGCGTAATAGAATCCCTGCCATGCAGGGAGCATGCCCATGAAGACCCTTCTGGCCGACGACCACCCGCTGATGCGCGAGGGGGTCAGACAGGTGCTGTCCCAGCTGGAGCCGCCGGTCGAAATCATCGACCGCCACGACTACCCCAGCCTGTTCGCGCAAACCGCCCTGCACCTCGATCTCGACCTGGCGCTGGTCGATCTCAACATGCCGGGCTTCGTCGGCACCCAGGGCATCGCGCAGTACCGCAACCGCTTTCCCGACATTCCGCTGGTCGTGCTGTCGGCCTCCGAGTCGCCGCACGATATCCGCAGCGCACTGGAAGCGGGTGCGCTCGGCTACATCCCCAAGGCCGCCTCCACCGCAACCATGCTGGCCGCCCTGCGGCAGGTGCTGGCGGGCGACATCTACGTGCCGGCCTGTCTGGGCGACAGCCATGCCGGCCTGCATTCGGTCGACCCGGCCGATTTCGTGGCGCTGCAGCACAGCGGGCTGACGGCGCGCCAGCTGGAAGTGGCGCGCCTGCTGGTCCAGGGCTGCGCCAACAAAGCCATCGGCGGCATGCTGTCGATGTCGGAAGGCACGGTGAAAGTGCACATCGCCGCGATTTTCCGCGCCCTCAACGTCACCAATCGCACTGAAGCCGTGCTCGAGATCCAGCGGCTGATGCAGAAACCCTGAACGCCCCGTGAATCGTCTGCACACCCTGTTCAGCCGGATATCGCTTTCCAGCATCCGCAGCCGCATGCTGGTGATCGCCCTGCTGCCTGCGCTGCTGACCGAATTCGGGATGGTGGCCTACTTCACCACGCAAACCCTCGCCACCGCCGAACGCGCGCTGCATGCGCGTGCCACCAACGCCGCCCGCCATCTGGCCGATGCCTTGCCGTATGCGCTGGTAAGCGGCGACGACGTGCGGCTGCGCGCGCTGCTCCGAACCGAGGCGGAGAACAGCCAGCTGTCCTATGCCCGCGTCACCGATTCCGACGGACGGCTGGTCGCGAGCGCCGGCGACACCCTGCGCGCTCGCCTGCCCGACACGCATTTCGAACAGGGCGCCGAGATCCGCCTGCCCACTGCCAACGTGCGCAGCGATGCCCTGCTGGACGCCAGCACCGCACCGGCCGGTGTCCTGCTGGGGCATGCCGAGGTCGGCGTGTCGCGCGATCAGATCGGCGCCTTCAAGCGCGACACCCTGATCCACGCCGCCCTGCTGATGCTGGCGGCGCTGGCACTGACCGGCGCGCTGGCGTGGCGCCTGTCCAACCGCCTGGCCGGACAGCTGCGCCATGTCGGCCAGGTGGTGGGGCGGCTGGCATGCAACGACCTCGCGGTCCGCACGCAACTGCCGGCGCAAGGCGAAGTCGGCGCGCTCGCCGCAGGCGTGAACAACATGGCCGAGGCGTTGCAGACCCATCGCAGCGAACTGGAAAAGCGCATTCGCGAAGCCACCGCCGACCTCGCCGCGAAGAAGGACATGGCCGAACGCGCCAATCATGCCAAGTCGCGCTTCTTCGCTGCCGCCAGCCACGACTTGCGCCAGCCGCTGCACGCCCTGTCGCTGTTCGTCGCTGCGCTGAAGGCGCGCAACCAGCAGCCGGAAGCGCAGACCCTGATCGACAACATCGAGGCCTCCACTGCGGCGATGGAACTGCTGTTCAACGCCCTGCTCGACATTTCGCGGCTCGACGCCGGCACCATCGAAGCGCACCCGGTGCACTTCCCGCTGCAGAAAATGCTGGGCGACCTCGAGCACCAGTTCAGCGCGCTGGCGGCGGAAAAGCAGCTGCGGCTGCGCTTCCGCCCGTGCGACATCACCCTGTACAGCGACCCGCTTCTGATCGAACGCATCCTCGTCAACCTGATCGCCAACGCCATCCGCTACACCGACGACGGCGGCGTGCTGGTGGCCTGCCGCCGCCGCGGCCGCATGGTGCGCCTGAGCGTGATCGACACCGGACGCGGCATCTCGCCCGACCAGCAGGAAAGCGTGTTCCAGGAATTCGTCCAGCTGCACAACCCGGCGCGTGACCGCAGCAAGGGCCTTGGCCTCGGGCTCGCCATCGTGTCGCGCCTGGGCCGGCTACTCGGCCATCGGGTCGACCTGCGCTCGCGCCCCGGCCACGGCTCGATGTTCAGCATCGACATCCCGTGCGGCGACGCCCGTCTGATCCAGCCGCCGGCGCCCACCAGCGCACCCGGGCAGATCCCTGCCGATGCGCTGGTGCTGCTGGTCGACGACGAGAGCGCGATCCTGCGCGGCATGGCCGAGCTGTTCGACAACTGGAACATCGACCTCGTCACCGCGCACAGCGCCAGCGAGGCCGAGCAGTGGCTGGACAGCATCAGCCGCGTGCCCGACGTCATCGTATCGGACTACCGCCTGCCCGACGACACCGACGGCATCGAGGTCATCACCCGCCTGCGCCAGAAGTTCGGGCGCGACATCCCGGCCATCCTGGTCACCGGCGACACAGCGCCCGACACCATCCTGCGGATCAGCCGCGCCGGCTTCCCGCTGTTGCATAAGCCGCTGCGCCCCGCCAAGCTGCGCGCCCTGCTCACCCACCTGATCCAGCAAGCGCGCGCCGTCGCCGTGGGATAATCCGCCCCAATCACACTTCCCTCTCGACCCTTCCCCCTTCACGCAAAATGCACATCCACATCCTCGGAATCTGCGGCACCTTCATGGGCGGCCTCGCCGCCATCGCCCGCAACGCAGGCCACACCGTCACCGGCTGCGACGCCAACGTCTATCCGCCGATGTCCGACCAGCTGCGCGCGCTCGGCATCGAGCTGACCGAAGGCTGGGACGCCAGCCAGATCAACCTCAAGCCCGACGTCTTCGTCGTCGGCAACGTCGTCACCCGCGGCAACCCGCTGATGGAAGCCATCCTCGAACGCGGCCTCGCCTACACCTCCGGCCCGCAGTGGCTGGCCGACAACGTGCTGCGCGACAAATGGGTATTGGCGGTGGCCGGCACCCACGGCAAGACCACCACCTCGGCGATGCTGGCGTGGATTCTCGACGATGCGCGCATGCGCCCCGGCTTCCTGGTCGGCGGCATCCCGCAGAACTTCGGCATGTCGGCGCGGCTGACCGACAGCCCCTTCTTCGTCATCGAGGCCGACGAGTACGACACGGCGTTTTTCGACAAGCGCTCCAAGTTCGTCCACTACCGCCCGCGCACCGTCATCCTCAACAACCTCGAATACG